>DIVU01000353.1 GCA_002423365.1 Desulfuromonadaceae bacterium UBA6124
ATCGGCGCCGGTCCCGGCGATCCCGATTTTCTCACCCTGCGTGGAGCGCGGTTGCTGGAGCGCTGCCACACCGTTTTCGCCCCGACCCCCTTCGAGACGACCTTCGCCGAGCAGCTGCAGGACAAGCGGGTGCTCGTCCCCTTCGATTTCTATTTCGCCGAACTGCTGGAGCAAATACATACCTTTCTCGAAGAGGGAGAGGTGGCCTTTCTCGTCCCCGGCGACCTGACCTTCTACGCCCCCTTTCAGGGGCTGATCGACGCCCTTGGCGAGCAGGCCGAGGTAGTCCCCGGCGTCGGCACCGCCAACGTCGCTTCCGCCCTCTTGAAAAAGACCCTTGATCTTCCCGGGGTCTGCAACCGGGCGATCATCGCCTCGCCGCGCACCCTCGGCGACGGTCCCGAGGCGCCGACCCTGCGGGATCTGGCGGCGCCGGGGGTGACCCTGCTCATCTACATGAACAATCTCCCCCTGCCCGAACTGACGGCGTTGCTGCGCGACGGTTACGGTCGGAACGTGCCCATCGCCCTCTGCCATCGCCTGGGGCTCTCCGGCGAGGAAGTGGTGACCGGCACCCTCGACGATATCATCGAGAAAGTCGGCGAACGGGATTTCTTCAACCTGACGACCGGTTCCAAGCGGGCGGCGCTGACCCTGGTGCTGGTCGGCGAGACCCTGACGGCGACGGTCGACGGCAGCTGGTGGGATCATCGCCGGGAACACATCTGGAAGCATCGGGACGGGGAGGAGGGATGATTCTCATCTCCCCCATCGACCAGCTCGGCGAAGCCGAACTGCTGCTCGATGCCGGTGCCGACGAGCTCTACGGCGGCTGGGTGCCGGAAGAATGGATGGAGCGCTACCGGCTGCTCGCCTCCATCAACCAGCGTACCTTCGCCGGGGCGCAGATTGCCGGTTATGCCGAGCTGAAAGAGATCGTGCAGCGGGCCCATGACCGGGGCAAGCGTTTTTCCCTGACCCTGAATGCCCCCTTTTACAGCGACGAGCAGCTGCCGCTGTTGTTCGATTATGTCGATCAGGCGGCCACGGCGGGGGTCGACGGCATCATCCTCGCCGATCTCGGCCTTTTGCGCCTGCTGCGGCGGCGGCACGGCGGCCTCGAATACCACGCCAGCACCCTTGCCCATCTGACCAATTCCGGGGCGGCGGCCTTTTATGCCGCCCAGGGGATCGACCGGCTCGTCTTTCCCCGGCATCTGCCGACGGCGGAGATGGCCGAGATCGTCGGCAAAGTGCCGGGCCTGCGCTGCGACGCCTTTATTCTCATTGGTAACTGCCCCAACAGCGAGGGGCTGTGCACCTTTCATCACTCCAGCCCGGCGAAGATCTGGCCCTGCGAGATTCCCTACCGGATCGAAGCGTTCGCGCCCGATCCCTCGCCCCGTCTGCAACGGGCGATGGCGCGCCAGGGGGAGTGGGCGCGCAGCGATCGCCGCCACGGCTGTGGACTCTGCGCCATTCCGGCCCTGGCGGCGGCCGGAATTCACGGACTCAAACTGGTGGGGCGCGGTGCCCCCTCGGCGCAGAAAGTGCGGAATCTCGCCCTGGTCGCAGAGTTTCGCAAGCGCGCCGCCGATTTCGACGCCGGCGCGGACTATCGCCGCCAGGCCCGGGACGCCCATCGGCGGCGCTTCGCCGCCCCCTGTTCACCCTTGGTCTGCTATTACCCCGAATACTGTAACGAAGCATAGGTGTCTTCATGATCCGCATTCTGCATACCGCCGACCTGCATCTGGGCGCGGCCTTTCCCGAACTCGGCGAGAAGGAGGGGAAGCGGCGTCTCGATCTGCTGCAGACCTTCGAACGGCTGCTGACCCTGGCGATCAAGAACGAGGTCCAGCTTTTGATTGTCGCCGGCGATCTGTTCGATGATTCCCGCCCGGCGTCGGAGTTGGTCGATCAGGTCGCTTCCGGACTCAAACGCCTCATCGACCGGGGCATCGCCGTCGTCCTGCTCCCCGGCGATCACGACGCCCCGCCGGCTGCGGACGGGGTCTATGCCAAGCTGACCGCCCTTGGCGCGGTGCTCTTGCCGGAGACGCCGGGATCCCAGCCGGTGACCGTCACGGTCGCCGGTCAGCCTGTGCATTTCTATGCCTTCGGCGGCTGTGCCCTGCCGAGCCCGACGATCCTCGACCGCATGGCCCGCCGGCCCCTCGAGGGTCTGCATATCGGCGTGCTGCACGGCCTGCGGCCGGTCCTCCCCGGCGAGTCCGGCAACGGTCTTTCCCTGGAAACCCTCCGTGACTGGAGTCTCGATTACCTGGCCTTCGGCCATGGTCACGAATTTCTGCTGGTGGAAGCGGGCGAGCGTCTCTACGGCTGCCGCCCCGGTTCCCCGGAGGGTCTGCGCTTCGGCGAGAACGGCCCGCGGCATTGTGCCCTGGCCGAGGTCGAGCCGGAACGGGTGCGGGTCGAACCCTTGCCGGTGGGGGGGCGGGTGCTTGATGAGCTCAGCCTCGATCTGACCGGCTGCGAGACCCTGGCCGAGGCCGCGACGCGGATTCTCGAACTGCATTCCACCGATCTGCTGCTGCGTCTGACCCTCACCGGCCTGATCGAGGTGCCGCTCGATATGGCCGAACTGCACGACCGCTGCGCCGGGGATTTCTTTCACCTCGAGCTGCGCGACCGCACCGAACTGCTGGCCGGCGATTTCGTCAGCCGCATGGAGAGTGAGGAGACGGTACGCGGGGTGCTGGCGCGCCGGGCCCGGCGCCTGCTGGCGGATTCCCCGCCGGAACGGCGGCCTCTGGTGGAGGAAGCCTTTCGTGAGACGCTGCGCCGCTTCCAGGGGCAGGGAGGAGGCCGGGCATGATTCTCAAATCGATCGAATTGCGCAACTTCGGCAAGTTCGCTGAAAAGACCTTTGAGTTTCGGCGCGGCATGAATCTGGTGTATGGCGTCAACGAGGCGGGCAAGACGACGCTGATGGAGGCGATTCCGGCGGTGCTTTTCGGAGTCCGTGACAAGGAGCGTTTTCGTTCCTGGGGCAGTGATGAAGGCTGCGCGGCGGCCCTGGTTTTCGCCGGACGGCGCGGTCAGGTGCGAATCGCCCGCGACCTGATCGATGATCGGGTGGAACTGATCGAAACGGACGGTGAGGGACGGGAAGTCCAGCGTTTTTCCGGGTCGGTCCCCCCCGAGGAGGGGGCCGCCGGATTCGGCGAATACGGCGAACAACTGTTGCGCCTTCTCGGCATCAACGAAGAGCCGGTCTTTCGTTCCTCCCTCTTCTTCGGTCAAGGCCGGCTTGACGCTCCCGGGGCGCCGGCCATGGCCGGGCGCATCCGCTCCCTGCTTTCCGGCTTTGGTCAGGTCGATTACGACCGGGTGCTGGCCGGGATGCACGGGGAACTGGCCGCCATCACCCGCGATCAGCCCTATCTGACCGCGACCGAGCCGGGGGAGTTGGAGCGGGTGACGGAAGGGGTCGCCGACCTCGAATCGCGTTGGCGGGAAGGGCGCGAGTCCCGGGAACAGCTCTCGGCGCTGCGGGACGAGATCGTCGAATTGGAAAATTCCATCGCTTTCGATCGCGGCGAATACGCCAAGGGGGAGCGCTATCTGGCCTGGGTCCGCCGTCATTACCAGGAGGAGCAAGCGGCTCCTGTATCGGGGACCGTTGCCGCCGTGATGACGGCTCCCGAACCGGCCCCGACGTCGCCGACCGCGACCTTTGTAGGCGATCTCGCCGAGGAACGCAATCGGCTGGAACGGGAGCTGGCCAAGACCGGTCTGCCCCGGGACATCCCCGAGGATCTGGTGAAGATCCTGGTCGATGCCGACGAAGAGCGCAAGGCGCTCGTCTCCCTGCAAGGGGAAGCCGCGGCCCTCCGCCGCGAACTCCAGGCCCAGGGCATTCCGCCCTGGAAGGGACCGGCCGCCCTTTCCCTCCTTACCCTTTCCGCCGGGGCCGGTTTTTCCTGGGTCTTTCCTCTTTCCACACCCTGGCTGTGGGGAGGCGCAGGCCTGGGCGCCCTGGCCCCCTGGGTTCTCTTTCTGCTCCGCGCCGGCAAGGCGCGGGAGGAACAGGCGCGCATCCAGGAACTGATCCAGGCTGTGGAGGGCCGACGGGAAGAGGCTCAGGCGCGTCTGGTGGCCCTGGACGGGCGCTTCGAGCGGCTCGGGCTTTCCCCCTCGGCGGTGGAAGTCGTCAGGATGCGGAAGAATCTGCCCCGTCATCAGGATCTGTTGGCGCGCATCCGGGAGCTGGACGGACTCGACTCCGACGAGGAGAGGGCAGGACGCGAGCCGGAAGCGGTTGCCGAATCCGAAGCCGTTGCCGAACCGGAGCTTCCGGCCGAGGAGCCGCCGCGCAAGGCCCGCCCCGAGGCGCTGCTTTCCCTGGCGGAACTTGCCGCGGCCGAGGAAAAGCTGCGGGAAATGGGGGAGAGCCTGCGTGAGCGGGAGGCGCGTCTGCTCGAACTGAGCCGCGAGGAGGCGGCCCGGCGTGGCGCGCTGACCGATTCCGGAGCCATTGAGCGGGAAGGGGAAGAGCTCAAGACCCGCCAGCACGCCCTGAGCCGTCGGCGGGAGATTCTGCTGCTGGCGGCGGAGTTGCTCGGCGGCGCGGTGGAGGAGTTTCGTTCCACCTATCTGGAGCGCTTCGCGACCGATATCAACAACTGCCTGATGACCACCACCCGCGGGGGGTATGGGCGGATCGCTTTCGACGAGAACTTCTCCCTGCTGCTGCCGGCCAAGGGGGAGGCGGGCTGGCGTCCTCTAGAGCATTTCAGCCGGGGCACCGTCGACGCCGTCTATCTGGCGGTACGTCTGGCCCTTTCCCGGCATCTCGCCCGGGGGCACCGGCTGCCGCTCTTTCTCGACGATCCCCTGGTGAATTTCGACGGCGAACGGCTACTGGAGACGGTCGGCATGCTCGAGAACATCGCCCGGGAACATCAGCTGATCTTTCTGAGTCACAACGAACAACTGCTCAAGCGCGCCGGTCAGAAGCGCTGGCACCTCCTCTCCCTCGATCAGGCCCGCGGCGGCCGCAACCGTGCAAGCGAAGAAAGGAATGATGATGTCGAACAACTGCATCTTCTGTAAGATCGTCGCCGGCGAGATTCCCGCCCGGCTCGTCTATCAGGATCAGCATCTGGTGGTCATCGAGGACATTAACCCGCAGGCGCCCCATCACTATCTGCTGGTGCCGCGCAAGCACATTCGCACCACCCTCGACCTGACCACGGCCGACAACGATCTCATCGGCCATGTCTACCAGACCGCCGGCAAGATCGCCCACGAAATGGGCTTCGCCGAGGACGGCTTCCGCATCGTTAACAACTGCAACGAGGCCGGCGGCCAGACCGTCTGGCACATTCATTTTCATCTTCTCGGCGGGCGCGATCTGACCTGGCCCCCGGGCTAGGTCAGACCCGGAAGGGGACGGAGAGGGCGATGGAGAGCATGCAAGCCGACGTTCTGGTCATCGGGGGCGGGCTGGCGGGTCTGACCGCGGCCATCGCGGCGCGGCGGGCCGGAGCCGAGGTGCTGCTGGTCTGCAAGCGCCGTCCCGGGCGCAGCGGTAATACCCTGATCGCGGCGGGCAACCTGACCAGTCTGCCGGAACATGACAGTGTCGAGGGTCTCGCCATCGATACCTTCGGCGGCGGGCGGGAGATCGCCGACCCGACGCTGGTGCGGACTCTGGCCGAGGGGGCGGCGGAAGCCGTCGATTTTCTGCAAGGCTGCGGCGTGCGCCTGCTCCGTGTCGACGGGCGGCTGCAGGCGCGCCGGGTGCCCGGACACAGCCGGGCGCGAACGATCTTTCCCGAACTCGGTGCGGTGCCGGTGCAGACCGCCGGACTGACCCTCACTCTGCCTCTTCTCGCCGAAGCGCGGCGCCTTGGCGTACGTTTCGCCGAGGGGCTGATGGTGGCGCGCCTGGCCCGCGATGGGGAGCGGGTGGCTGGCGCGCTGGCCCTCGATCACTCCGGGGGCTGGCTGGCCCTGCGGGCGCGGGCAACGATCCTGGCCACGGGTGGGGGCGGACGCCTTTACGCCGGCAGCAACAATACCCGGGACATCACCGGCGACGGCTACTCCCTTGCCCTTGCGGCCGGGGCGGCGCTGCGCGATATGGAATTCATCCAGTTCCATCCAGCCATGGGACTGACGCCGGTGCGTATCATCCTCCCCACCACCCTCTTCGGCGATGGGGCGGTGCTGCGCAACCGTTACGGCGAGCGCTTTCTGCTCAAATCCGTCACCGGTGGCGAACCGGTCGCCGGGCGGGACGAGATGAGTCAGGCCATCGATCGCGAGCTGCGTGCCGGAAAAGGCATCGGCGAAGGGGTCTATCTCGATCTTTCGGCCGTCCCCGATGAGCTGGCGACGACACGCTACGCCCCCCTTTGGGCGCTGCTGCGTCGGCGGGGCTGCGATCCGGCGCAGAACATGCCGACCGTCGGTCTGGCCGTCCATTTTTTCATGGGCGGCATGGTCATCGATTCCCATGGCGGGAGCACCGTCCCCGGCCTTTACGGTGCCGGGGAGGTCTGCGGCGGGGTACATGGCGCCAACCGTTTGGGCGGCAATGCCCTGCTGGAGGCGATTGTCTTCGGCCGTCGCGCCGGTGCCCGCGCCGCCGCCGAGGCGGAGGCGGAGGGGACGCCGGTGGGGACGTTCGATCCGCCCCGGAGTGGAAGTGGCCCCTGGACCGTGGAAGAGCTGACTGGGCTGCGCGCTGCGCTGCGGCAGCTGCTCTGGCGCCATGCCGGGGTGATCCGTTCCGCCGAAGGCCTCGCCGCAGGACTAGCGGAATGGCGAAGGCTTGACGACACCTATCGCTCCTGGCGCTTGGCCGAACCCGTCCCCCTTTTTCTGGAAACTGGCCTGATGCTGCGCAGCGCCCGCTGCATTCTGCTCGCCGCTCAGGCCCGACTGGAGAGTCGCGGAGCGCACTGCCGCGAGGACTACCCGATGCTCGATGACGAGTGGCGCGGCCATCTGCGGATCGAGTCGGGCGTCGGCGAGGGTGCGCCGGACGTGCGCTTTGTGCCGCAAGAACTTCCTGAATGATCGACCCACTGCTGATTCTGACCTTGCTCTGGCTCTTGTGGTGCGCCGGCCATTCCCTTCTCGCCGCCACCGCCGTCAAGAAGCGGCTGCGCGCCCTTTCTCCCCTTGCTCCCGCCTGTTATCGCCTGGCCTACAACCTGCTGGCGCTCCTTTCCCTGGTGCCGATCCTCTGGTGGGAGGCGCGTATCGGTGGGGCCAAGATCCTGATCTGGGCCGGGCGCTGGGAGATGCTGCGGCTACTCTTCTGGGGGGGGGCGCTGGGTTTGGCCTGGGGCGGGGCGCGCTCCTACGGGCTCTGGTCTTTTCTCGGTCTCGATTGCCGGCGGCGGCAAGCGCAGGAAAATCCGCCTTCCTTACGCTGTGACGGGGTGCTGGCCTGGACCCGCCATCCCTGGTATCTGGCCGGTCTGCTCATTCTCTGGGGACGGGATCTCTCCCTGGCCCAGTTGGTGACGGCGGGGCTGCTTTCCCTTTACCTGATTCTCGGAGCCTTCTGGGAGGAGCGCCGTTTGCTTGCGCTCTTCGGCGAGGCCTATGAAGAATATCGTCTGCGGGTGCCGATGTTCATCCCCTGGCGTTGGCCGTTGGCCCGGCGGCATGGGGCTGGGCCGGGAAATCACGCATGAACCGGGGAATCCCCCTTGCCGCTCGCTTTTTTCTTCTATAAAATAAATTCTCGTTTTCCCCCTTCGTTCTTGGCCGTCTTTGCCCCGGAGATTTCAGGTTGACTTACGACAGCCGTACTGAACAACGTTTGATCAATGAAATCATGGAGTTGCTCGTAACCCACTACGGTGGGGGGATGAGCGAGCCGGATCTCGATTTGGCCATCGACAGCCTCCATCGGGCGCTTCGGGTCGCCGGCGACTCCCATGCCGGAGTTTTGCGTAAATCCGGGGAGCCCTATTTTTTCCATCCTCTGCGGGTGGCCCATCTGGCCGCCCGGCACTGGATGGATTTTGCCTCGGTCATGGCGGCCATCCTCCATGACGTGGTCGAGGATACTCCGGTGACCCTCACCGAGATCGAGGCGGACTTCGGTCCCGAGGTGGCCTTGCTCGTCAACGGCCTGACCAAAGCCGCCGACGACAATGTCAGCCGCGAGATCCTCAAGGCCGAGACCTATCGCAAGCAATTGCTGGTGGCGATCGAGGATGTGCGGGTGCTCTGTCTTAAGTTCTGGGACCGGATCGACAACCTGCAAACCATCGGCGCCCTGAAACCCGAAAAACAGAGCCTGATCGCCGAAGAGACCCGTTCGGTCTATGTCCCCCTCGCCAGCCATCTGGGGATGGGGCATGTCGCCTCCGAGCTGGATGCCCTGTCGCTGAAAATTCTCTATCCCCGGCGGGCGGCGGGTTATGAACAGAATCTGGAGGAGCTACGGCTGCATATGGAGGCTCCCCTGCGCAAGATTCGGGCAGAAATCAACAAAGAGTTCGAGCACCGCAAGATTCCGGTACTGCTACGCGACCGCTGGCGCCCTTTTTCCATCGCCGCCGCGAAAAATATGGGCCGGGGGTTCAGTACCCTCTATACCCTGGAACTTCAGGTCGATCGGACCATGGAAGCCTACCTGGCCCTTGGCCTTTTGCACGGGCTTTTCCATCCCATTCCCGGCAAACTGCGCGACCATCTCAACGTTATGTCCCAGTTCGGCTATCAGGCTTTGAAAACCACGGTACAGGCCGGCGAATACCGGATGCGCGTGGAGATCACTACGCGCAAGCTGGCGCGGTTCAACGAGGCGGGGGTCCTCGCTCCGGGCTTCGAATTCCGGCGGGCCAATTTTGAGGGGCTGATGCGCTCCCTGCTGGAAGGGGAGTCGGCCTTCGACACGCAAAGCCTGCGCCTGGCCTCGGCCTCCATCCAGGTCTACACCCCCCTGGGGGATACCCGGACCCTGCCGGAAGGGAGCAGCGCCCTCGACTTGGCCTTCGATATTCACGAAGAACTGGGCTTGCGGGCCTCGCGTGCTCGCATCAACGGCCAAACCCGCCCCCTGAAGGCACGCCTGATGGATGGCGATCAGGTCGGCATCGAGCAGAGCGAAGTTCCCCAGGTGCTGCCCAAATGGTTGGAATGGGCCGTCACTCCTCGCGCCCGCAACGCTATTCGCCGTTACCTGCGCTCCAAAGTCTGATCCGTCGCCGGCTTCCGAGCCGGCGTCTCTATTTTCCCATCCCTCGTTTCTTCCATTTGTGTAAAGGTTCGGATTATGCGTATTTTTCTCTCCTTCGGTTTGCTCTTGCTGCTGTTTTCTCTCATCACCCCGGCTTGGGCCGGCCAGGCCAACATGTTCGTCTACCATCGCTTCGGCGATGCCCGCTATCCCTCCACTAATATCGCTGTCGAGGTCTTTGCCAAGCAACTGGAACTGCTGCGGACCAAGGAATATACCGTGCTTCCCCTGGGTGACGTGGTGGATCGTCTCGCCCAGGGGACGCCGTTACCGGAGCGCTGCGCAGTGCTGACGGTGGACGATGCCTATGAGAGCTTCCTGACCGGCGCCATGCCGCTGCTGCGCCGTTACGGCTATCCGGTGAGCCTCTTTGTCAGCACCGATTCGGTGGGGGGGGTAGGGTATCTCAGTTGGGATCAGTTGCGCGCATTGCGCGATGAAGGGGTGGAAATCGGTAATCACAGCGCCTCCCATCCCTATCTTCTCGATCGGCAAAAAGGTGAAGATGAGGCCGCCTGGCTGGTGCGCATCCGTGGCGATATCGAGCGGGCGAGCGCGGCGATGCAACGGGAGATGGGGGGGATGAGTCGGGTTTTCGCCTATCCCTATGGGGAATATTCCCCGGAAGTGGCGAAGCTGGTCAGGGAACTGGGTTTTTCCGGAGCGGTGGCTCAACATTCAGGCGTAGTCGAGGCGGTGGCTGATCTTTTCGCTCTCCCCCGCTTTCCAATGGGTGGAGCCTATGCCACCTTCGTCGAGTTTCGGGACAAGCTGGCCATGCGGCCGCTAAAACTGAAGGTGCTGAGCCCAGAAAGCCCGGTGATCGAGGGGAAAAATCCCCCGGAGTTGCTGGTGGAAATCATCGATGGCGAGGCGGAGCTGAAAGGCTTACGCTGTTTTGTCGGTGGGCAGGAAGGGGGGATACTCGAGCCGGTCCCGGGGCATCCCGGGCGCTACCGGGTCGCCGCGACCGCCCCCCTGGAGGGGCGTCGGGGCCGTTACACCCTGACGGCGCCAGGGCGTAACGGCGGTTGGCACTGGTTCAGTCAGTTATGGGTCCAGACGGGGCGCTGACCAGCGGGAGCTGCCTTGCGCCGAGGAGAAGAGCCCGGCGGTCATGATCGCTTCTTCCGCGGGTTCCGCCTCCGGGCGGAAAATTACCGAAGTCAGACGCTGTAGCCGGTTGCTGTGGATGACCGACTTGATCTTGCGCACATACGCCTGCCCCTGCTCCGAATAGCGGGAGAGCCCTTCGGCGAGGTATTCGCCGCGCAGGGGTTGCCCATTGGCCCGCATTTCCACCCGCAGTTCCCGCAGGGTTTGGTAAGCCCGGTGGGTGTTGATGTTTTTCATGTAGGAGGAGACGGACTCGTAGATCGAGGCGAAAGAGCGTACCTCGTGGGTGCGCCCCGGCTGGCGTTTACGGGGGATGATCCCGGTGCCGGGGATGAAGGTCCATTCCCCGAAGAGGTTGTTGCCGAGACGGGCGAAACGTGAGGTGCCGTAGGCCGATTCCGTGGCCGCCTGGGCCAGAACCAGCGACGCCGGCAGGGTGTCGACCCGGCTGAGCAGGGTCTGGCGCGCCCGTTCGCTGCTTAAGGGGTCGGCATCAACCTTGTATTCGTCGGCGATGGCGGTCAACTGGGCGCGTTCCACCGCCGAGAGGGTCTGTCCCTGGTCATAGCGTTCCAGAAGGGTCTCCAGGGCGTTTTTCTGGGCGCGGATTTCCTCGTTGACCCGCAGAACTACCGGGAGCAGAGAAAGAAAAAATACGGCTTTTTTCCGGTCGACCTGGGAAATGCGGTTGAGATCATCGGGCAGCCCTTCGAGAAAGATCGAGGGGATCCCTTCCTCCAGCGTGCTCCATTCGTAGTTATGGCGGGAGAAGAGGGCTTCCAGCTCGATATGGCTCGACGGCCGGTCGCTCAGAATGGGCAGAGGACGGATCGCTTCCGGTTGGGGCGCCAAAACGCTGCCGGAGATCAAGGGGATGAAAAGCAGGGCCAGGGCTAGGTTCTTCATCATTTTTCTCATGGCTGTCGTAAACTCCTTCCAGTCATGGCAAAACGGCTATTTCTGAATTTTGAAAGCTGTGAAGCCTAGCATGGAATCAATAAAATTTCAACACCCGTGGCGCGATGCGGGGAATCTCTGGTTTTTACCGGGGATTTCCAGAACAAGGGGGAGGCGATGACAACGGTGGAGG
Source organism: Desulfuromonadaceae bacterium UBA6124 (assembly GCA_002423365.1). Taxonomy (GTDB): domain Bacteria; phylum Desulfobacterota; class Desulfuromonadia; order Desulfuromonadales; family Trichloromonadaceae; genus Trichloromonas. The sequence goes on from DIVU01000353.1 coordinate 11,442, forward strand.
GATAGGCTGGCGGCGGACAATAAAAGACCCCGTGTACGGAGGGGGGGAGTACACGGGGTCACCCCTCGACCCCCGAAGAGGCCGAAGTTGTGCAGATGATATAGCCGAACCAGAAAGAGATCAAGTGAAAAAAATGAGAGAAAGTTTGTATCTAGTAGACCAGTTTTCCGAAGAGATCGGCTAATCCGACCCCTTCCGGGCGAGCGTCCTCTTTCGGTGCTTGAGATTCTGTGGTGCCTGTGGTAAAAGGTTTCGTCATTAGAATTCGCTTTCGAATCACTCATGGATGGTGATACATGGAAACAATTAAGACCGCGAGTTTCGAATATCTGATCAGTTTGGCCAAGGAGCAGCCGGAAGGGGGCTATCTGTTCGTCCTCGACGGCTCCAGTTATCGCATCCAGGATGTCCTGGAAATATCCAAGATCGCCGAAAAGCACGGTTATATCGTGATCTACTGACAGGAGGTTGGCTTATGAGTGCCCAGGGAGCGGTGTGTTACACCTTCGAAGCGGCTGTCGAAATGGCGGTCAAAATGGAAGACAACGGTTTTCGTAACTATTTGCGGGCCATGGCCAAGGTCAAGGACCGGCGGGCGAAGATGATCCTTCAGGATGCGGCCCTCGATGAGCTTGAGCACAAGCATCAATTGGAAAAGGCTTTGGTCGAAGGAGCCCTGGAGGGCGAGGAGAGCATGAATCGCCCGGTTCCGACCATGAATCTCGATTATGTGCTCAAGGCCAAGGAACTGCGCGCCGACGCCGATGCCCGCGAAGCGCTCGCCTACGCGATTCATCTGGAAAAAGAGGCGGTCGAGTTCTACCGCAAGATGGCCGCCGGTTGCACGGGTGCGCCCATGGGCTCGATCTTCGAAAAGATCGGCAATGACGAAACCCGGCATCTCAAAGATCTGGAAGACCTCTACGAAAAGTATTTTATGACCGAAAACTGAGCGTCTTCTCCGATCGCTGCCGATGACCAACAGGAAACCCCGCTCAACGAGCGGGGTTTCCTGTTTCTACCACATCGAATATTTTATAAACAGGCTGGCCAGGCATCACCGCATGAGATTATAATTCTTTTGTAAATCGGGTTATTGGCTATTTCGCTCGTTGGAGAGGGGTGTGCCATGGAGTTTCCCGCTACCGAACTGTTCAATCGACATCTGGCCATGGGGGTTTTCGCTTTTTATATCGTGGGCGTTTCACTCTGGCGGGTGATGGCCGAACAGGAGTTTTTCCGGCTGACCGCCATGAAGAAGATCTGGGGACGGAAGCGGGGGCTGTTTTTCCACTTCCTTTCCAATGTGGCCCTGCCACTCGTTGCCGGCATCGTTTTTTTTAGTCAGGGCGTGGTTCCCAATGGCGTGGCCGAATCCCGGCAGGACAGGCTCCAGACCCCTCGGCCCGCCTTTTCGGTACTACTGCTCCCGGGGGATGTGGACCTTTCCCTCGCTGAATTTGTCTTGCCCGGTGAAGTCGTGTATGGCATGGGTGGGCTTGGTCAGGAGGGGCCATTGTGCCCCTGATCCATTGTCTTTTCGCGAAACCTTCCAGGAATACCGCCTTCGGGCGGTTTTTTTTGTCCTGTAGAGGGCAAGAAATTTTTGTCAATAACGGTGGATCGTAATGCGCCCTTGGTCGATATAGCGTTTCATCCAGAGGCGCACGGTCTTTTTGCAGAACTGCCGTGTTCCCGGAACCAGAAGGATGAAGCCGGAAAGATCGGTGAAGAAGCCGGGAGTCAACAGGAGAATACCACCGACCAGGACCATGGCTCCGTCGAGGAGCTCCTCGGCGGGCAGGCGTCCTTCATTCAGTTCCCGCTGAATGCGCATGGCCAAGTCGAGGCCCTGGGTGCGGGCCAGGTAGGCGCCGGCGATGCCGGTGAGCAGGATCAGGGCGATGGTCGGCGCGACACCGATCCAGGCCCCGACTTTGATCAGAATGATAAGTTCCAGAACCGGAATGAAGGTAAAAAGCAGCAGAAGACGAATAAACATGATAAATCCTCGAAAATGGTGTGGTTGTCTGAATCTGGCCCTGGGGTTTATGGATTAAAACCATAACTAACCGAAACTATTTATGATATTTTATGCCTAAAAAATAGGCGAGATGCTGATTGGGTTGCTGAGCGGGGGTCTCGAAAGACTGTCCACATGGTTTTCAACAGCTTTTCCACATCTTGTGTGGAAAAGCCTGCCACCTTCTTGAGTGTTCAGGGCTTTTTGCCGTGCTCGCCGTGAATGGGAAAAAAGAGTGCTTGGATTTATTCTGCTTTGGCCTTGATGTGGTGCGACAGAACCCGCTGGTTGTGACCGCGAAGAATGTCTTCGGCATCCTGATCGAGGGTTGTGGCAAGTCCGGCCAGGGTGAAGAGCAGGCTTCCCAGATGCTCGCGGGAGGGCTCTTCTTCGTCGCGAGCCAGACTCCGGCCCACGGCTTTCAGGTCTCGCTCGGCTTGCTTCAGGAGTCCCGCGAGTCCTCCGGTCGCTTCGTTGAAGCCGGTCTTTTGAGCGAGTTTCCCGGCTTTTTGCAGGGCAGGCAGTTGCCGGGGAAGGCGCTCCAGAGGGTGCTCGGAAGTCGTTTCGGGTTTTTCGGCCCGCTTGATCGCTTCCCACTGGTCCGCGAGCATTCTCGCGTCGCCGATGGGCGTGCCGGCGAAAACATGGGGATGGCGCCGTACCAGTTTGTCTGCGATGGCTTGGATCACATCGAACATGGAGAAGTTTTCCCGTTCCTCGTGGATCCTCGCGAGAAAGACAACTTGCAGAAGCAGATCGCCCAGTTCGTCCCGCAGGTCTTCGACATCTCCCTGGTCGATAGCTTCCACCACCTCGTAGGCTTCTTCGATAATGTAGGGTTTCAGGCTTTCGGGGGTCTGTTCCGCATCCCAGGGGCATCCCCCGGGCGCGCGCAGGCGTTCCATTATGATGAGCAGGCGGGCGAGTGCGGCCGATGCCGCGTCGGATGGTTTTGTGGTCATCGGGGTTCGTCGGCTCGGAGTGAGGTTAGCTGAACGGCACGAAAAGCTCCAGCTCAAGACCCTAACCCATGCGTGCGTGGATTTCAAGAAGGCCGGTGCGAGGGGCAATTAATCACTTGCAAAACCGGCGGGATTGGGATAAAAGAGGCGGCCTTTGGCGGGGTGTGGGTCGGGCCAGGTTTTCCCTTGACAAAGCGGGGGAAGTTCCTATACATAACTCCTTTCTGGGTGCTGGGGGTGGCATGCGTCTTTCCGTTCATGACATCAGGGATGCAGGACTGGCTCTGGAATTTGTCGAGCCGGCCGCGAGTTTTCCTGTGCTCGCCCTCCTCCAGGAGCGTCGCGAATGCTGCTTTCCCGATCCCTTGCGGGTGGCTTTGCGGATTCAGCCGGCAGGTGGCCTGTTCGAGGTTTCCGGCCGCATCGAAACCTGCGTGGAAATGCCCTGCTCCCGTTGTCTCAAGCCGACCCTGGTGGCCCTGGACACGAGCTTCGAGCTGGCCTTCGCCCGGGAGCTTCCCGAGATCGAAGGGGAGGAAGACGAGGACGGGCGGGAAATCAGCGCCGAGGAAATGGGTCTGGTCCTGTTGCAAGGGGACGAGATCGATCTGCGCGAGGTGGTGCAGGAGCAAGTGGTGCTGGCGATGCCCTTTCATCCCCTCTGTGCTTCCGGTTGCCGTGGCTTGTGTCCCCAGTGTGGCGCCGACCTCAATGACGAGAAATGTCGTTGTGCACCGGCGGATTTCAGTCTGAAATTCGCCGCGCTCAAGGATTTAAAGATCGATAAATGATTGCCGCCCTTTAAGGGGTGGGCCTTTGCCGTCCAGACGGAAGGCGAAGGTGAGCGAACGCCGGACTGAACCGGCCTATAAGGAGTAACGACCATGGCTGTACCCAAGAAAAAGACTTCCAAATCCAAGCGCGATATGCGCCGCGCCCATGATTTTCTGACCACCCCCGGCATCTCCACCTGCCCCCAGTGCCAGGAGCCCAAGCAACCCCATCGGGTTTGCGCCGCCTGTGGCACCTACAAAGGCAAAGAAGTTATCGCCACCCAGGACTAGGGAGCTTTCTCCTTGAGTGGGAAAATCGTTGTAGCGGTCGATGCAATGGGTGGGGATAACGCCCCTGCGGTCGAGGTCGAAGCCGCAGTCGCGGCCGCCCGACGCTGGGGTATTGCCGTCCTGCTGGTAGGGGACTCGGCCCGTATCGAGTCCGAGTTGAAAAAGCACCAGATCACGGATTTGTCGATCGCCGTGCGCCATGCCAGCGAAGTCGTCGGCATGCACGATTCCGCTTCCGATGCCGTGCGCAAGAAGAAAGACTCGTCGATCCGGGTCGCCTTCAATCTGGTGAAGACCGGCGAAGCTCAGGCGGTCGTCAGTGCCGGCAACTCCGGAGCGACCATGGCCGCGGGAATGTTCGTCCTCGGCCGGATCAAAGGGATCGACCGTCCCGCCATCGCCACCATCATGCCTAACCGCAAGGACAACACCCTCGTCCTTGATGTCGGCGGCAATGTCGACTGCAAGCCCCAGCATCTCGCCCAGTTCGCGCTGATGGGCGAAGTCTATGCCCGTCATGTCCTGGGCAAGGCGGCCCCGCGCGTCGGTCTTTTGTCCAACGGCGAGGAGGAGTGCAAGGGCAACGATCTGACCCGCAGCACCCATTGCCTGCTCAAGTGCAACCGTGCCGGCTATGTCGGCTATGTGGAAGGCCGCGACGTTTTTAACGGCTCGGTCGATGTGGTTGTCTGCGACGGCTTCGTGGGTAACGTGGTACTGAAACTCTCCGAGGGCCTGGCCGATGCCATCGGCTCGATGCTCAAACAGGAGATCTCCACGCGGTTTTTCGCCAAGTTGGGCTATCTGCTGGCCCGCCCGGCTTTCCAGGCGTTCAAGAAGAAGGTCGATTACGCCGAATACGGCGGCGCTCCCCTCCTCGGCATCCAGGGAACCGGGGTCATCTGCCATGGCGGTTCTAATGTCAAGGCCCTTCAGAATGCGATCTTCCAGGCCCGGGAGTCGGTGGCCAAGGCCATCAATGATGCCCTCGTGGCTCAGTTGAGTAAAAGCCTTTTCGACGAGAAATCGCTTACCGCGATGCTGGAGCGTCAGGAAGAAGTTTCCGGCGCCGCCATCGGGGTCGCGGGACTCTAAGTTTCGGTGATCTTTTTTTCCTGTTGCGGATAAGTGCCCCCGTTTCAATTTTATAAGGAAGGCGGTCGTTCAATGCTCGCTTTTGTCTTTCCCGGACAGGGTTCCCAGTTTGCCGGCATGGGTCGCGACTTGGCTGACAATTTTCCCGTGGCGCGCCAGGTTTTCCAGGAAGCCAACGACGCCCTCGGCATTGATATCGCTTCGCTCTGTTTCAATGGTCCTGAGGAAGACCTGCGCCTGACGACCAATACCCAGCCGGCTATCGTCACCGTCAGTGTCGCCGCCCTGCGGGTGCTGGAACAGGAGACCGACCTGCGTCCCGATTACGCCGCCGGTCACAGCCTGGGGGAGTTTTCCGCGCTGGTGGCCGCCGGGACTCTGAGTTTCGCTGATGCCGTGCGTACGGTTCGTAAGCGGGGCGCCTTCATGCAGGAAGCGGTACCGATCGGCGTCGGCGCCATGGCGGCGATGATGGGGCTGGAAGAGGGCGCCATCGAAGGGATCTGCGCCCAGGCGGCCCAGGGACAGGTCGTCTCCCCGGCTAATTTCAACAGCCCGGGCCAGGTGGTCATCGCCGGTCACGCCGAAGCGGTTGATCGCGCCATCGAATTGGCCAAGGCGGCCGGCGCCAAGCGGGCCTTGCCTTTGCCGGTGAGCGCACCTTTCCACTGCGCCCTTATGGAACCGGCCGGGCGGCGCCTGGCCGAAGTGCTTGACGGCATTGCCTTCGCCCCCATGAACCTGCCCGTGGTCTCCAATGTCGAGGCCTGTCCCAACAAGGATTCGGCCCGCCTTGCGGAGTTGCTGGTCCGTCAGGTCAGCGCCCCGGTTCGCTGGGATGAGTCGGTGGCCTGCATGGCCGAACTCGGGGTGGGGCGTTTTATCGAAATCGGCCCCGGCAAGGTTCTTTCCGGGCTGATCAAGCGCATCGCCAAGGGCGCGACCGCGCAAAATGTCGAGGATGTCGCCAGTCTGAAAAAACTGTAATCGCCATCCGTCATTTTTCGCCGAATGGCGCATTGACAGGGCGGAACCTTTACTGGTAAAGAAAGGAATCACCATGGCCAAAGACCGTGTCGCCATTGTCACCGGGGCTTCCCGCGGAATCGGCAAGAGCATTTCCCTGGCCCTGGCCGCCTGCGGCGCCAAGATTGTCGCCGTCGATATTGATCTGGCTGCCACCGAGGCCATGGTCGCCGAACTCAAGGCCAACGGCATCGAGGCGATTGCCGTGCAGGGGAACGTGACCCTGAGTGCCGATGCCGAAAAGATGGTTCAGGCCGCCGTGGAGGCCTTCGGCCGTGTCGATATTTTGGTTAACAACGCCGGTATCACCCGCGACGCCCTGCTGCTGCGGATGAAGGATGAGGACTGGGATGCCGTTCTCAATGTTAACTTGAAGGGGGCCTTCCTCTGTTCCCGGGCGGCCGCCAAGGTGATGTCGAAACAGCGTTATGGCCGAATCATCAACATCGCTTCGGTGGTCGGGCAGATGGGCAACGCCGGTCAGGCCAACTACTGCGCCAGCAAGGCTGGCCTCATGGGGCTGACCCGGTCCAACGCCCGCGAGCTCGCGCGGCGCAATGTTACGGTCAATGCCGTGGCTCCCGGCTTCATCGCCACCGACATGACCGACGCCCTGCCTGAGAAGACCCGCGAGGAACTGGCGGCCCAGATCCCTCTGGAGCGTCTCGGCAGCGCCGACGATATCGCCCATGCCGTTGTTTTCCTCGCTCAGGAGAAATCCGGATATATCACCGGGCAAGTGCTGGCGGTGAATGGCGGCATGTACATGTAAAGACCGCAAAAGCAACACAAATACCGGCCCGATCGGAGATCGGCTCGAAACACAAAAGGAGGTGAAGCAGATGGCTTCTATTGACGAAAGAGTAAAACAGATTGTAGCGGAACAACTGGGTGTGGACGCCGACCAGGTGACCAACGATGCATCTTTCATGGATGATCTCGGCGCTGATTCCCTCGACACCGTGGAACTGGTCATGGCTCTCGAAGAAGAATTCGATATCGAGATCTCCGACGAAGATGCCGAAAAAATCCTGACGGTCCAGGACGCTATTGATTACCTCGGCGAAAATTCCTGATCCGCTGATCAAAAGGGAAGGAGGAGAAAACCCGGTTTTCTCCTCCTTCCTTGATTTACGCCCCCCCGTGTCCTCAGTTTTTTTGATCTTGAAAAGTCTCAATCTATCCAATAGTTCAAATAGATAGTCCGCGGCAGCAGAGCGCGCGTCGATGGAGGAAGAAATCATGCGAAGAGTCGTCGTGACGGGAGTCGGTGTTGTTTCCGCCCTTGGCACCGGGACCGAAAAGAACTGGTCGGCCTTGATGGCGGGAAAGTCCGGAATCGACCGGATCACCCGCTTTGACGCCTCCGATCTGCCCAGTCAGATCGCCGGGGAGGTCAAGGACTTCAATCCCGAGGACTTCATCGACAAAAAGGAAGTCAAGAAGATGGATACCTTCATCCATTTCGCCTTGGCGGCCGCGGATATGGCCATGAAGGATTCCGGTTTGCAGGTCACCGAAGAGAACGCCGAGCGCGTCGGCGTCGTGGTCGGTGCCGGCCTCGGCGGCCTGCCGGCCATCGAAAAGTATCATGAAGTGCTGATGAATGGCGGCTACAAGAAGGTCACGCCCTTTTTCATCCCGATGCTCATCATCAACCTGGCGCCCGGGCACATCTCCATTCGTTTCGGCGCCAAGGGGCCGAATCTTTCCACCGTTACCGCCTGCGCCACCGGCACCCACTCCATTGGCGACGCCTATCACATCATCAAGCGCGGCGATGCCGACGCGATGATTGCCGGCGGCGCCGAATCGACCATCACCCCCCTGGGAATCGCCGGCTTCAACGTCATGAAGGCCCTGTCCACCCGCAATGACGATCCGGCGGCCGCCAGCCGTCCCTTCGATAAAGGGCGCGACGGTTTCGTCATGGCCGAAGGGGCCGGTATCGTCGTGCTGGAAGAGTATGAGTCGGCTAAAAAACGCGGGGCGAAAATTTATGCCGAGGTCGTCGGCTACGGCGCCACCGGTGACGCCTACCATATCACCGCGCCCGGTCCCGATGGTGAAGGCGCGGCGCGCTGCATGAAGATGGCGCTGAAGAATGCCGGCATGAATCCCGAGGAAGTGGATTATATTAACGCCCATGGCACCTCGACCCATTTCAACGATCTCTATGAAACCATGGCGATCAAGAGTGTTTTCGGCGATCATGCCCGCAAACTCATGGTCAGTTCCACCAAGAGCATGACCGGCCATACCCTTGGCGCCGCCGGCGGCATCGAGGCGGTCTATTCCCTCCTCGCCATGGAACGTAGCACGGTTCCACCGACCATCAACTACGAGGAACCCGATCCCGAGTGCGATCTCGATTATGTGCCGAACCAGGCCCGCCAGGCCGAGGTGCGGGTGGCGATGTCCAATTCCCTCGGTTTCGGCGGCACCAACGGCACCCTGATCTTCAAAAAGGTTTGATGATGATGGTCATAGCGAGCGATCACGGCGGTCTCGAACTCAAGGACGCTATCAAGAAGTGCCTGGTTTCCCGTGGCCTCTCCGTCGGGGATTTGGGTACCGACAACGGCGATTCCGTCGACTATCCCGATTTCGGCGAGAAGGTCGCGCGGGCCGTCTCCAGCGGCGAGGCTGAGCGGGGCATCCTGATCTGTGGCACCGGTATCGGCATGTCCATTGTCGCCAACAAGTTTCCCGGCGTGCGCGCCGCCCTGGTTAACGACCCCTTTACGGCGCGCATGGCCAAGGAACACAATAATGCCAACGTGCTGGTGATGGGGGGGCGGGTCATTACCCCCGAGGTTGCTTGTCGCCTGGTGGAAATCTGGCTCGACAGTCAATTCGAGGGGGATCGTCACCAGCGCCGCCTCGACAAAATCAGCCAGATCGAGGACGAAGTTCGCAAGGCCGCCCGCTGACGGCTGGCGCTCTTCAGGGCAGGCCGGCGGGTCTGCCCTTTGTTTTTTGCCACTCATGTTTCGCGGGGAATGCCTCGCGCTGAAAGGTCTTTAAATCATGTCCCAGAAACTTGTCCAGTTCGATCCGGAAATCGCCGCCAGCATTCGCCGGGAAACCGAGCGTCAGGAATACAACCTCGAATTCATCGCTTCGGAAAACTTCGTCAGCGAGAATGTGCTCGAAGTCCAGGGATCGGTACTGACCAACAAATATGCCGAAGGCTATCCCGGCAAGCGCTATTANNGGGCCAAGGAACTGTTCGGTGCCGAGCACGCCAATGTCCAGCCCCATTCCGGCTCCCAGGCCAATATGGCGGTCTATTTTTCCGTCTGTACCCCCGGCGATACGATTCTCGGCATGAACCTGGCCCACGGCGGCCACCTGACCCACGGCTCCCCGGTGAACTTCTCCGGTAAGCTCTTCAATATCGTCCCCTATGGTGTCAAAAAGGAGACCGGCACCATCGATTACGAGGAAGTCGAGCGTCTGGCGGTTCTGCACCGGCCGAAACTGATCGTCGTTGGTGCCAGCGCCTATCCCCGCGCTCTCGATTTTGCCGCCTTCCGTCGCATCGCCGACAAGGTCGGGGCGCTGGTCATGGTCGATATGGCGCACATCGCCGGCTTGGTCGCCGCCGGCCTTCACGCCAATCCCGTGCCCCACGCCGAGTTCGTCACCACCACCACCCACAAGACCCTGCGCGGTCCCC
>DIVU01000383.1 GCA_002423365.1 Desulfuromonadaceae bacterium UBA6124
CCGAATCGGCCCCGGCCGAAGAGGAATAGAAAAGCGCGCAGCGGCTCGTCCTCGAGGCGACGGAGCCGCTGCTATCCCCGGCTTATTGGGGCCGGGTCGCGCCCTGGGGGATCAGCCGTTCTTCGGCGGATCGAAGGCGGTGACGGCTGGTACCCTGCCGGTAAACTTCTCGACCATCACAAGCACCGAATCGGCCGTCGTGGCCTGCCCGATTTTCGATGTTGGCCGATCCTGCGTGAGCTGGTTGGCTGACCCGTACTTGTCCAGCGCCCCCGGTTGGCCCGGCTGATCCGGATCGTACCACGACCCTTCGTGCAGCCGCACGACGCCCGGCATCAGGTCTTCGGTGACGACGGCGCCGGCCAGCGTCTGGCCGCGGTCGTTGAACACCCGCACGACGTCACCGTTGGCGATTCCGTTCTTTTTGGCATCCGCGACGCTGATCTCGATCGGCTCGCGATCCTGCACCGTGTAGGCCTTGCGGGCGTCCGAGTTGTTCATCTGCGAGTGGATACGGTACTTGGGATGCGGACTGAGCATGTGCAGCGCGCCTTCCTTCGCCCCTTTGGCACCCAGCCATTCCACCGGCTCGACCCACTGCGCATGGCCGGCGACGCCTTCATATCCGAAGGCGGCGATCTTCTTGGAAAAAATCTCGATCTTGCCCGACGGCGTGCCGAGCGGCTCGATGTTCGGATCCTCGCGGTACGCGGCATAGCGCGTCCACTGCTTGGCTTTGTCGGTTACCGGGAACTCGAAGTAGTCACCGCTCTCCCAGTAGGTCTTGAAGTCCGGCATGTCGATCTTCTGCTTCTTCGCCTGGGCGGCGCAGGCGCCATAAAATTCCTGGATATGCGCCAACTGCGGTTTGCGGGCGAATCCCGGTCCGTAGCCCAGGCGATCGGCCAGGTCGGCCGCGATGTCGTAATCGTTGTGGGCCTCGAACAGCGGCTCGACCACCTTGTGCATGGGGATGACGAATTGGCCGGAATAGTCGCCGCATAGTTCGATGTCGTCGCGCTCGTAGGGGGTCGTTGCCGGCAGCACAACGTCGGCGAAGCGGGCCGTCGTCGTCCACCACGGTTCCTGGATAACGACCACCTCCGGCTTGCGCCACGCCTTGATCAGACGATTGCGATCCTGGTGGTGGCTGAGCGGGTTGCCGCCAGCCCACAGAATCATCCGGATATCCGGATAGGTCATCTTCTTGCCGTTGAAATCGTATTCGGCACCCGGGTTGAGCAGCATGTCGGCAATACGCGCGGCTGGGATACGGGGCGGCAAGTCCTTGGGTGCCGCGCCGGCGGCCAGGCCGGGCAACCCGCCACCCGTGGCACGCGGCGCGCAACTGCTGCTGTAGTGGTAGCCTACGCTGAAACCGCCACCCGGTAGGCCGATCTGCCCCAGCATCGAGGCGAGGGTGACCAGCATCCAATAGGTCTGCTCGCCGTTCTCGGCCCGCTGGAGGGACCAGCCGCCGACGATAAAGGTGCGGTTCTTGGCCATCTGCCGCGCCAGGTTGCGGATGGTGTCAGCCGGGATCTGGGCGATGTTGGCCGCCCACGCGGCATCCTTCGGCTGTCCATCGCTCTTGCCGGTCAGGTAGGGCACGAACTGATCGAAGCCGACGGTATAGTCCTTGAGAAACTTTTCGTCGTGCAGGCCTTCGGTGTAAAGCGTGTGGGCAATGCCCAGCATGATCGCGGTGTCGGAACCCGGCCGCGGGGCGATCCATTCGGCGTTCAGGTACTTGGCCGTCTCGGTCCGCTTGGGATCAATGACGACGGTTTTGAGACCCTTTTCCTTGAAGGCCTTGAAGCCGACGAATCCCTCATGGTCCGGCGGCGAGAAGCCGATGTTCAGCGTGACCAGCGGATCCGACCCCCAGATGACCAGCAGCTTGGCGTTCTCGGCCACGCTCGGCCACGCCGACTGCGGCGCATAGACCTCAAGCCCGCCGATGACGTGGGGCAGGATGGCCTGGGCGGCACCGGTGCTGTAGTCGCCGGCCGGCGACGTGTAGCCGCCATGCAGGTTCATGAGGCGCACCAGCGAGGTGCGCGGGTTGTGCAAGCGCCCCGTGCTCTTCCAGCCCATGTTGCCGACATAGAAGCTGGCCGGGCCGGTCTCGGACTTCACCCGCTTCAGTTCGCGCGCGACGATGTTCAGCGCATCGTCCCAGCTGACGCGCACGAAATCACCGTTGCCGCGTTCGCTGGTGTCGCTCTTGTGCCCCTTCTCGAGGAATCCCTTGCGGACCATCGGATACTTCACGCGGCTCGGCGAATAGACCAACGAAGGCGTCGCCTCGATCATGGCGGTTACCGGCGCCGGGTCTCTTTCGAAGGGAAGGGCCTTGACGAATTTGCCGTTTTCGACGACTGCGCGCATGATGCCCCAGTGGGCCGTCGTCAGGATACCCTTCGGCGCGGCGGCCTTGGCCGCCTTCGACAAAATGGTGGAACTGGCCAGCGTGCCGACGCCCACCGCCGCCGTACCCCCCAGAAACCCCCGTCGAGAAACTTTCGGTCCCTGCACGCGCATCTTTTCCCGGGCCATCGTGGCTCCCCCCAAATTCATGTTGAGATTGTATGGCAAAAAGCGGTAGCTAAGATCATTCTTCATGCATGGTAGTATGGCAGATGTTCTGCAATAGTAGAAAAACACTAAAGTAAGTTTACCGGGGCTTCAAGCATGCATAATCAAAATTCATCTTTTGTGCGCGGGAACAAATACGGGCAATCCATCGTTGTTTGGTTCCAGAACAAATCTAAAGTGCGATTTATCACGGTTTGCTTAATAGTTGTGGCGTCCTTCATAACGGGGATAATTTTTTTTGGTATATTTCAATTGTCTATGAAGGTCACCGACAACATCGCGTTCTGCACGTCCTGCCATTCCATGGGCATTGCCTACCAGGAGTATCAGGCGTCAAAGCACTATCAGAACACTTCCGGCGTGCGCGCCATCTGCACGGACTGCCATGTTCCGAGTGAATGGGGGCCCTACGTCCTCGCCAAGGTCGAGGCGACCAGAGATCTTCTCGCCGAGGTCCGCGGTACCATCGACACGCCCGAGAAGTTCGCGGCCAAGCGCCTGGAACTGGCGCAACGGGTATGGGCGCGCATGGAGGCCAGCGACTCGCGGGAATGCCGGAGCTGTCACGCCCTCGAGTCGATGATCGCCGCCGATCAGACCAAGGAGGCGCAGGCCCAGCACGCCCGCGCCCCCACGAAGAACGAGACCTGTATCGACTGCCACAAGGGTCTGGTCCATGCCATGCCCGATCTTGGGCCCCTGGCGCAGGCGGCGTTTGCCGATCTCGAGCCCACCATCGGCAGCATCCCGGCCGGCGCCACGACCGTCCATTCCCTCGTCACCCAGCCCTTCTTTATGGATGCAGGCGGCGAAACCAAAGGCGGTCAGGTCCTGGCCGGCATTCCCATGGCGGTGGTGCAGGTGGCGGACGGCATGGCGAAGGTCCGACTGGCCGGATGGCGCCAGGAAGATGTCGAGCGGGTCCTCTATGCCGAGGCGGGAAAGCGTATTCTCATGGCCTCGCTCTCCTCGGAAGCGCGCGAAGCCATCGAAACCTCGGGGGATTCGGTGACTCTCGAGGATACGGGACAGACGTGGAGCCGGGCGGTCCTGGAGGGATGGATGCCCATGGCGAGCCTAACGGCCGATACGGACAAGCTTTGGAACTACGCGGGGGCCCTTTTCTCGACCAACTGCTCGCTGTGCCATGCTCTTCCGCATACCAACGAATTCGATGCGAACCAGTGGATGGGACAACTCCAGGCCATGGTCAGTTCGACCTCTCTGGAGAAGGAGGAGGCCCGCCTGGTCCAGACATACCTGCAACTGCATGCCGCGGACATGGCGGAGCACTGAATGTCGGGATGGTGGAAGACTAGGGGAACGTGCAGCGGTCCGCGGTGACGTTGACGAAGCCGCGGCTGTTTCCGGCGGTGACCGTGAAGCGGTACTCGTGATCGCCGAGCACGACCGAATGGTGAAGCGGCAGCTTCGCCGTCGCCTTGGAGGTTTCGCCGCCCAGCCGGGAGAAATGCACGG
>DIVU01000252.1 GCA_002423365.1 Desulfuromonadaceae bacterium UBA6124
ACGATGGCCAGGCCGAGAAAACCGCCGCCGCCGGTGAGCAGCACTTTCATCGCAACTGCTCCCGCGCCCAGACCGCCAGTTTTTCCCGGAAAATTTTGGCGTTATGGCGGATGTCGACGGGGAAGGCGGGATGAAAGAGCAAGTCGCGAATGCCGGCGGTGAGTTCGTGGCGGGCGCCGAGTTCCAGCAATTCCCGGCGCAGGCGCGGGTGCTCGCTCTTCGTCACGCCCTTTTCCAGCTCGATGCAGATAACCGGCCGCTGCCGTCCCGGTTCGCCGACACCGACGAGGGCCGAGCGAAAGACCTGGGGATGGGTGTTGAAAATGGCCTCGCAGGGGATGGTAAAGAGGGCCGCATCCTGGGTGACCACCCGGTGCGCCTTGCGGCCGCAGAACCAAAGGCGCCCCTCTGTATCTCGATAGCCGAGATCGCCCATGCGGTGATAGAAACCGCCCTCAGGATCGACGATCTTGGCCAGAGTCGTCGACTCGGGGCGGTTGACGTAAGCGGTGGTGACTTGCGGCCCCTTGACGACGATTTCGCCAATGACGCCGTCTGCAACTTTGAGGGACTCGTGCCAATTGGCGATAGGGGCGTCGTCGATGGCGATGACTTCCCCCGCGATCCCCGGCACCGGTCGGCCGACGCAGACGCCGTGCCCCTGGTCGGTCAGCGCCCGGGTCCGGTCGAGAATTTCCCGGTGGTCGATGGAACAGACCGGAAGGGCTTCGGTGGCGCCGTAGGGGGTGAAGATCCGGGCATCGCCGTCGAGCAGGTTGGTAAAGCGCTCAAGGACCTGCGCCGGCACCGGCGCGCCGGCAGAGATCACCCGGCGCAGGCTCGGCAGGCGGGTGCCTTGAGCCTGGCCGTAACGGCCGACGCGGTTGATCAGCGCTGGCGAGCCGAACATGCCGGTGACGCCGAAACTTTCGATGGCGGTAATGATCTTGCGCGGGTCGACGGAACCGGGACGGGTAAAATCCATGTCGGGGATCACCGAAGTCATCCCCAGGGCGGGGGCGAAAAGGGCGAAAAGGGGGAAGGTAGGCAGGTCGATTTCACCCGGTTCGATACCGTAAAGGCTGCGCAGCATCTCGACCTGGGCGAGAAAGTTGCCGTGGCTGTAGATCGCACCCTTGGGCACGCCGGTGCTGCCGCTGGTGAAGAGAATGGCGGCCGTTTCCTCGGGGGCGGTGGCGGCCATGACGTAATCGGTCGGATAGTCGTCGAAATCGGCCAGGGATTTTCCTCCCCAGCCGAGGCGGGGGCCGATGGTGAGCAGGGTGCGGAGGGTCGCCTTGCCCCAGCCGAGGAGCACGCGGGCGAGGTGGGCCTTGGGAATACCGATGAAGGCTTCGGGCTCGGCCTCGGCGATGCAGACTTTGAGATTTATTACCCCCATGCCGGGATCGACCAGCACCGGTACCGCGCCGACCTTGAATAGGGCGAAGGTCAGGGCGAAGAAGTCGAGGCTCGGCGGCACCATCAGCACCGTCCGCGTCCCCCGGCGGATGCCGACGGCTTCCAGACCGAGGGCGATACGGTTACTCTCGCGGTCGAGTTGGGCGAAAGTGTAATGGGTATAGGCGACCCGGCCGCGCCGGTCCCTGCCTTGGGGAAAGTAGACCGCTGGAGCCAGGGGGAGGCGGCGGGCCATCTCCGGCAGATAGGCGGCGATGTTGGTCAGCGCTGTTTTTGTTTCCATGGGGGAACGGTCGGTAAGGGGTGATTCGTAAGAAACCGGCGAATCAGCGGGATGATTTCCTCGCCGGCATCCTCCAGCACGTAATGGCCGACGTCGGGGTAGGAATGCAGCTCGGCGTTGGGGAAGCGCCGCGTCCACTCGTCGCGGAACACCCGGTCGAAGACGAAATCTTTTTCGCCCCAGAAGATCGCCATGGGACGGTCGGCGAAGCGGTGCAGGCCGTCCGCCACCTCGCTGACCAGGGCGTAGCTGGGATCGCCTGGTTTCAGGGGAATGTCCTGCACGAAGCGCAGGGTCGCCAGGCGGTTGTGCCAGTTGTCGTAGGGGCTGCAATAGGCCCGGCGCAGCTCGGCGCTCATCGGTTTGCGCTTGCAGCCGACCCGGGCGGCGCAGAGGGCGAAGGCGTTGAAGGTCTGCACAAGAAAGGCGCCGAACTGGGTATCCCGGCAAATCTTCAGCGCCAGCGGGAATTTCTTCCCTTTCGGCAGGTGAAAGGCGGCGGTATTGAGAATCACCAGCCGGGCGATGCGTTCGGGATGGCGGGAGGCGTAGGCCATGCCGATCATCCCCCCCCAGTCGTGCAGCACCAGAGTGATGCGCTCGTGAATGCCGAGGTGCTCGAGGAGCCGTTCGAGATCGTCCACCCGCTGCTTGAGGGTGAAGGAATAGTAGGAATCGGCCGGCTTGTCCGACAGGCCGCAGCCGATGTGATCGGGGACGATGGTGCGGTAGCCGTCGCGCAGCTCACGGACGAGTTCCCGGTAGTAGAAGGACCAGCTCGGGTTGCCGTGAAGCATGACGACCGGGTCGCCCTTGCCCTCGTCGAGGTAATGGTATTTGAGGCCGTCGAGGTCGAAGAAATGACTTTTAAAGGGATAGTAGGCCTGCATTAACAGAGGTGCTTTCGTAAAAAGTATCGATGTTGATGGCTAAGCCAAAAGCGCCAAATGCAAGGCGCGCCAT
>DIVU01000342.1:0-14502 GCA_002423365.1 Desulfuromonadaceae bacterium UBA6124
AGCCGACATCAGGGGATGAATTCGAGGAAGCGCCGCACCGCCTCGGGGATCTCGGCCTCGCGGATATTACCGAAGGCCAGGCGCAGATAGCCCTCCATATCCGGACCGAAGACTTCGCCGGGCAGGCAGATGAGGTTGGCCTCGTCGGCCAGTCGCCGCGCCACCTGCCGCCCGGTGCATCCGGCCAAGGGATGGCGCACCCAGGCGAAAAAGCCGCCGCTGGCGACCAGCTTGAAGGGGTTGTCGGGACGGACGAAGGCGGCGCGGAAGAGGTCGTGGCGCCGCTGCATCATCTTGCGGTTGGCGACGATCCAGTCATCCAGATGCTCGACGCCGTAGCGGATCGCCTGCTGGGTGACGCGCGGCGCGCAGACCACCATGGTGTCCTGGGCCTTGAGGGCATGATGGATGAAGCGCTCGGAGGCGACCAGCGCCCCGGCCCGATAGCCGGTGAGGGCGAAGGTCTTGCCGAAGGAGGCGATCTGCACCAGATGGTCGCCCCAGGCCGGATCGCGGAAGAGATCGTGCGGCGGCGTCTCGATGAAGGCGTTGTAGGTTTCGTCCAGCACCAGGGCGATGCCGTGGGCGCGGGCCAGTTCGAAAAGCCGGCGCAGGGTCGCGGGCGGCGTCACCGCCCCGGTCGGGTTGCTCGGCGTCACCAGCAAAATGGCGCGGGTTTTCGCCGTAATCAGGCGCGCGATGACGTCCACATCCGGGAGGCCGCCGGAGGCGGCGGCGAAGGGGGCGTAGACCGAGCGGATCCCGAGCATGTCGAGGCCCATGGCGTGATCGAAATAGTAGGGCGTCTGCACCACCACTTCATCCCCGGCTTGACACAGCACCATCATCGCCAGCCAGAAGGCCTGACTGGCGCCGATGGTCAGGCACAGCTCTTCCGGCTTCGGAGCCGCGCCGTAGACCCGCCCGTACCAGTCGCAAACCGCCGCGCGCGCTTCAAGCAGTCCCTCGTCGGGTGAATATTTGGAGGTCAGCGGATCGGCAAGCAGTCCTTGCAGGTGAGCGGTCAGCTCCGGAGCCGGAGCATAATCGGGCACCGCCTGACAGAGATCGACTAGCGGCCTGTCGGCGGGAAATAAGCGCCCGGCGATCCAGCCCTTGACCTCGGAAATCGGCGGGAAATGGACATTCTCAATGTGGGGAGAGATGGCGAAACGCATGGTTCCATCCTTTTGCGAACGGGTCTAAATTACGCCAAAGCGCCCATCCGAACTCGGCTCCACTTAAGCCTCAGTGAAGTAATCCGAATCCAGCCTCTTCAATTCATACACCGCTTCAGTCGTGACGCCAACGCCGAAATCGATCATGAATTGAGCAAGTTGCTCGCCATCGATCAGGATAATCTTGCTGTCGATGTTGGCCGCGAATTCCTTGGCGGTGGTACAAAACCTGGAGGTGGTTATGAAAATTCCCTTGCGGGCGCGCTTGCCCTGAAGCGCGCCCGCGAACTTCTGGATTTCCGGACGGGAAATGGGCTCCTCCCATCTCTTGGCCTGGATGTAAATGATGTCGAGACCCAGGCGATCCTCTTTGATGATGCCGTCGATCCCTTCGTCACCGCTGCGCCCGATGGCTTGCCCGGCATCTTTCCGGGACCCGCCATAGCCCATCTTGACCAGGACTTCAACAACGACTTTCTCGAAAAAGCTCGGCGGAGAGGCTTTGAGCTGAGAGAGAATCTCGTTCGCCAGATTCTCACGGAGAGTCTGGTAAGCCTCTTCCAGTTGTTCCGCTGGAGTTTTGCTTTCTGCTTCCACCACTTCGGAGGAACTCGCCTGCCGCTGGTTGCCTTTGCCCTTTTCGCGGGCCGCTTCGTATTCGGGAAAGCCCCGCAACAATCGGAGGTTGATCTCCGGGGGTGACTGGTTCAGCACATCCCGACCGCGTTCGGTAATGCGGAAAACCCCGCGGCGCGTATTCTCAAGAAGCCCAGCCATCTTCATGTGGGCACGAGCCCAGGCGACCCGGTTGTCGAAAACACATTGTTGCCCACTCGGAAGCAGCTTTTTTTGTTCTTCCTCCGTCAAGGCAAAGACCCGCGCCAACGCATCGAGGGCTTCCCGGTTCGTGTGTTCTCGCCCGTCTGCACAGAATTTCAGCAAGGGGAGCATGATGCTCTGAAAATCAGGGATCGCCATTAATCATCTCCCTTGTCATCTGATGTGGATACCATACCCCATCTTCGACGCGACGCCGCCGGGGACTCCACCCGACCCGATGCCGGCGGATCAGTTCGGCCAGCGCCGCGTCGTTCATCCCGCCGTCGCGGCGAAACAGATCGTGCAGCAGTGGATAATTCTGCGCGGCGAAATTGAAAAAGGATTGGGGATTCAGGGCCATGAGACGGCAACATGCCTCAGCGAAAGGTGTCGGATGGGACTAAAAGCGGAACGCTCCAAAAGGCCATCAAAAACCGGTCAACAGAAAATCGAGCGCGTCCATGATCTCGTCCCTGCGCGCATTCAGCGAGGCGACCTTCGGCCCCAACAGGCGCGCCGACACACCGGCCAGTTCGGCGGTGGACATGACGACGCCGACATTGCCGATTTCGAACTCGGGATTCAGATGCCGCGCGGGAGTGCCCATGACGGAAACGCGGATCAGCGGCACCACCACGCGCGTCGCCAGGCTTTCCAGAACCTCCGCCTGGACGTCGAGCAGAAAGGGAACAGTTGGACAGGTGTCGGGATTGAGATTTTCGTAGACATCGAACTGAGCCATCAGAAACGCCGCAACCCGTCACTGAAAACACCGGCCTGTTCGACCCGGGCATTGTAGGCATCAATCGCCTCGAGGTTTTCTTCCCGCCACCGGCGATCATTTTCTTCCCGCAACAGTTCGACTAGGTGCCGCTCCAACGCCTGGGAAAGATTGATACGCGACTCCCTGGCCTGGCGAAGAAGATCGCTGTTGATGCTCAGATTCGTCGACTTTTTCGGAGCTTTCTCGTCAAATAAAACGCTTTGCATGGCCACCTCCCGTATGCGCATTATCAATGCGCATAGAATAGCGCTTCGCTACCTCGCCGGCAAGACTGAAAAACTAAAGCGAAAAATCGTGAGCGATACAGACAGATTTTATCCCATCGTCCCTCACGCCCGCCGGATGATCTCCACCAGCAGTTCGGCGACCCGTTCCATATCTTCGACTTTGACCTGTTCGTCGACGGTGTGGACGCGGTCCATGCCGGTGCCGAGGATGACCGTTTCGATGCCGTGTCCGTTGAAGATGTTGGCGTCGGAGCCGCCGCCGGCGGCCTCGACGGCAATGGTCCGCCCGAGGGCGGCGCCGGCCTCGCGCACCAACTGGACGATGCCGGCGTCCTCGGCGACCTGCATCAGCGGGTAGTCGCCGATCACCTCGACCTTGACCGCGCCGTGGACGACCCTGCCGTCGATGGCGACGGAGGCTTGCAGGGCGGCGCGCTGAAAGCAGCCGACCATGTGCTCGGTCTGGCGGGTGAGTTTGTCGACGTCGTGACTTCGCACCTCCCCTTCGATCACCACCCGGTTAGGGACGATGTTGGTCGCCTGCCCCCCTTCGATGGTGCCGAGGTTGGCGGTCGTTTCGTCGTCGATGCGCCCCAGCTTCATCTCGGCGATGGCTTTTCCGGCGATGGCAATGGCCGACAGCCCCTGCTCGGGGGCGATGCCGGCGTGGGCCTCGCGGCCGAGAATCTCGAAGCGCAGCTTGTTGGCGCAGGGGGCCTTGCGGATGATGCGGTCGACGCCGCTGGTGTCGAGGGCGAGGGCGCGGCGGGAGCGAACCAGCGAATAGTCGAGCAGCTTGGCGCCGACCAGGCCGATCTCTTCGCAGATGGTCACCACCACTTCGAGGGGACCGTGGGGGATGTTTTGTTCGCGGATGACTTCGAGGGCTTCGATGATCTCGGCGATCCCCGCCTTGTCGTCGGCACCGAGGATCGTCTCGCCGGCGCTGGTGAAAACACCGTCCGTAAGGACCGGGGCGACACCGTCGGCGGGCTCGACGGTATCCATGTGCACCGAGAGCATCAGCGGCGCGGAGGCTTTGCCCCGCGCGGGAAATTGAATGATCAGGTTGCCGCTTTCGCTACCGGCGCTCGCGCCGGCGCCGTCCATCGTCACCGTGCCGCCCAGTTCCTGAAAGCGCCGGGTCAGGTAACGGGAAATCTCCCCTTCCCGACGGGAGGGGCTGGCGATGGCCGCCTGACGGGCGAATTCTTCACAAAGTCGTTCTCGATTGATCATGGGGAACCTTCCTTCGGGGATAAAAATCAAGAGGTTAAGAATAGCACGGCGCTTTGGGCAAGCCAAGCTTTACGCCACTGATGGAATGCTGCCGTCTGCGACTCAATCCTTGATTTCACAGGTCATTAATCGTACACTGGCGAAATTGCAAGTGACTGAATCGGCGGCGAATCGGGGCGCAGTCTCGGCAATCGGCACGACTCGCCCCCCCCTCCCCGCGATCCTCCTTATCCGTGCCCCACGGGAAAGACTGCCATGGCCATCAGAATCGGCGAACTGCTGGTACGGGAAAAACTCATCACTCTGGCCCAGCTTGAGGAAGCTCTCAAGTGTCAGGTTATCTTCGGCGGGCGTCTCGGCACCAACCTCATCGAGATGGGCCTGCTCGAAGAAGGGGATATCGCCCGCATTCTCAGCAAGAAACTGGGGGTACCCTTTCTCGATCCCCCGGGGCTGCTGATGAACATCCCCCAGGATATCATCGAGCTGATCTCCCCGGAAGACGCGGCCCGCTATCAGATCATCCCTCTACGCATGGAAGGACGCCGCCTTTCCCTGGGCATGGTCGACCCCTCCGACCTCAAGGCCATCGACGAGGTCGCCTTTCGCACCGGCTTCGTCATCCGCCCCGTCGTCGTCCCCGAAGTGCGCATCGTCCTGGCGCTGGAAAAGTACTACCAGATCGAGCGCAAGTTGCGTTATATCAATACCCCACTGCTGCGCGAGGATCGCCTACCCGTGCCGCCCAAGGCACCGGAACCGGTCTCGGACGATCTCTGGTTCGAGGAGATCGAAGAGCAGGTGGCCGGCGAACCTTCTTTGCCGCTGAAGCCGGAACTTCACGCCGAATTCGTCAAGGAACACACCATCGACGAGCTTTCCAGAGAGCTGGCCGAGGCGGCGGAGCGGGACGATATCGCCGACGCCATCGTTCAGTACCTGGGCCAAAAGCTCAAGTGCGGGGCGATGTTCTTGGTGCGAGGGGATCTGGCCATGGGCTGGAAGGCGGTGCTCGGCAAACAACCGGTGCCGGCTTTCGCCCAGTTGCAGATCCCCCTGGACGAGTCCTCGGTGCTCAAGACCGTGACGCAAACCGCCGGCTACTATCTCGGTCCGGTTCCCCGCTCCCCTTTCAACTCGATGATGCTGCAGGAGTTCGGCGGGCGCGTTCCGAAAACCGTGCTTTTGGTGCCGCTGGTCATGATGGGGCGCGTCGTCGGCATCATCTATGTGGATAGCGACGGCCAATCCCTCGGCGATGAACTTCCCGAACTGCAGCGCTTGGCGGCCAAAGCGATCATGGCCTTCGAGATTCTCATCCTCAAACACAAGATTCTGCAAACCTGAAAACGTTGTCATCACCCCCACCATCCGCCCTGGCTCCGGTTATCGGAAAAAGCCAGGCAACTGACCAACAAGGTAATGAAATCATGGATATGGAATCCCCTCGGGGAGCAACCCCACCCCCCCACGGCAAGGTCATCGAACTGTCCAAGGAGGGACACCGACTGCTCAAGGAGAAACGTTTCCGCGAAGCTTGCGCCCTGTTCGAAGAGGCGCTCACGCTGGAACCGCATAATCCTTATATCCTCACCGGATTCGGCGACGCTTTGCGTTCGCTGAAGAATTTTCCCGCCGCCGAACACTGTTACCGGGAAGTCCTCGACAACGATCCGAACAACCTCTTTGCCCTGCGCGGGTTGGGCGACACCTACCGCGGCCAGCGGCAAACGGATAAAGCCCTGGAGTTGTGGGAGCGCTACATCCGGTTCCGCCCCCGGGACATCTTCGTCATGACCCGCATCGCCGACGCCCACAAAACCCTTGGCGCCCACCAGCGGGCCGAGGAATGCTATCGGCAGGCCCTGGGCATCGACCGGGAAGATCGTTACGCGCTGATGGGCCTGGCCGATCTCTATCAGAAGATGGGAGAGGACGAGCAGGCCATCCGCCACTACGAAAAAGTTCTGGCCAAGAGCCCGCGGATGATCAACATCCTGACCATTGTCGGCAATCTGCACTGGCATCGCGGGGAGCAGGAAAAGGCCCGGGAGTATTACGAAAAAACCTTGGCGATAGAAAGTTACAACTCCTACGCCCTATACGGGATGGGTAACTATTACCGCTGGCGGCGGGAGTTCGAGCGAGCCATCGAATACTGGGAACGGATTCTCGAGCGGGACCGGGGCACCGTCAACATGCTCACACGCCTCGCCGATGCCTACCGCAACACCGGCGACATCGGAAAAGCGGAAAAACTCTACCGTGAAAATTTAGAGCGCGGTTATGACAAGTTCAGCCTGCTGGGCATGGCCAAACTGCACGTCATGCGCGGCGAGACCGAGAAAGTTTTGGAGCGCTACCGGGAATTGATGGCCAAGGAAGAGGAAGACGGCTGGTTTTTCGCGGAAATCATTGGCAAATTCGGCGACGAGCGCCGCCTGGAAGCCCTACGTTTCTACCACGGCGCGCGGGATCTGCACCGGGAGAAACCCGAAGTCTGCCGGCGGTTGGCCGAGCAGGCGGAAAAGCTGCAACTGGCCATGGAGTAAGGACGGAGCCTGCTCCGTCCCCGCCTTAGGCAACAAAAGAAAGTCGATTTTTTGAACTACCTGTTTCACCTCTATCTCGCCGAGCCGACGGAAGAAAGTCTGCTCGGCGGCATGCTGGGGGATTTCGTCAAGGGGCGTCTCGATGACCGTTGGCCGGAAGCGATCCGGCGCGGCATCGAGCGACACCGGGGCATCGACAGTTTCGCCCAAGGCAATGCCGTTGCGCGCCGCAGTCTGCGGCGGATCGATCCCTCCTACCGTCACTGCCGCTCGATCCTCGTCGATGTCTTTTACGATCACTTCCTCGCCCGGAACTGGCACCACCACGCCGAAATCCCTTTGGAGCAGTTCGCCCGGCGCTTCTACCGGATTCTCGAAAAGCACCACGACCTTCTTCCCCCCGGATTGCAACGCATCGCCCCACGCATGATCGCCGGACGCTGGCTCGAATCGTACCGCGACCAGGAAACGGTGGAGATCGTCCTGCAGCGCCTGGCCGGACGCCTCTCCCGCCCCACACCGCTGGCCCAGGGGATAACGGAACTCCGCCGCCACTACCGGGAGCTCGAACAGGATTTCACCGAGTTCCTGCCCCAAGCAGTGTCCCACGCCCGCACCCTCCCCGCCTGACACTCGTCACTCGTCACCCTTGATACCGGGCCATGAAGCGACGGTCGATCCAGTCCTTGAGCAGAAACGCCCAACGTCCCTTCAGCACCAGTTCCCCCCGTTGCAGCAGACCCCGACCATCCCCGAGATTGAGAATCCGCAGGAACATGCGCTGCGGCACGAACTGTTCGAAGGGCTCATCCTCGAGCGCGGCGAGCAGATTCTCGGCCAGGATCGGCCCCTGGCGCACGGCGTAGACGCCGACCTTGGGCAGGGAATGATGGCGCAGGCTGATGCAATCGCCGCCACCGAGAATTTCGGGATAGCTCAGACTGCGCAGGGTGTCGTCCACCAGCAACCCGCCGTCGTCACCGACCGCCAACCCGGCCTCGACAAAGAGGGAGGGCGGAGCGATGCCCCCGGCCAGCAGGACCAGGTCGGCAGGGAGTTCGTCGCCGTCGTCGAGGAAAACTTGCCGATCCGCCACCCGTTGCGCCCGCACCCCTTCGAGAATGCGGATGCCACGCTCCGCCAGCGAAGCCAGGGCCAGTTCCCGGGCCCGCCCGGGGAAATCGGCGAGCAGACGCTTGCCGCCGACCAGGGTGATCTCCCCATGTCCCCGGGCATCCCGCAGCAAGCGCCAAAGGGCACCGCACAGCTCGACCCCGGAAGCGCCGCCGCCGATCACCACCAGATTTTTGCGCCCCTCGGGCAACATCGCCAGCAGTAGTTTTCGCGCCTCCAGCAGTCGCTGGATCGGCTTCACCGGCAGCACCGGACAGCTGCCGTCATCGGGCAGTTCAATTGCGACCCGGCTACCGAAATTGAAGGAAATCAGGTCGTATGCGAGCGCCGATCCGTCGGAGAGATACAACGTGCGCGCCTCGGCATCCAATCTCGTCGCCGCCGCCAGCGCCACGGTCGCCCCCGCCTTTTCGGCCATGCGCGCGACGGCGAAAGATCCCTGCTCGGACGTATAAATGCCCGCCAGCATCCCCGCCCCCATGCCGGAATAATAGTGATCCTCATCGGGCGTCACCAGCGTCACCCGATGGCCGAGACCGATCATCCGCCCCAGTTGCTGCAACACTGGCAGATGGGCGTGTCCCCCTCCGACCAGCACCAGATGTTTGCCCATATTTCAACCCTCCCGCGTCGAGTGAATGTCCAAAAGAACGAGTGCCGCCGACTTTCGCAGAGTCTTTTCGCACAGTTTACTCCGGAGCGGGCATCTCGGCAAAGGCGGAATTGCAGGGGGGAACGGTTTCCTGTTCAGGGGTAGTGATAATCGAAGCTGTCGGTAAAACCGCCCAAGGGACTTTCAACGCGCACACTGATGTTATAGATGCCCGCATTTTCCAGAAAGAGATCGGCCCCGTATCCGCCCAGCAGGGAAAGGCCCAGGGCGCGGATTTCGTTCCCCCGTGGGCCCAGAACGCGGAAGAATACCTCGACATTCTCCCCGACAAGAAAATCGGGACCGTCGAGATAGAGGACCAGTTCGGGATCAGGTTCCTTTTCTTCGTCTAACGTTTCCTCTTCCAGCGGCGGGGTGACCAACCGGTAATCGAGACTCCAGGGCTCCACCAAAAGCTGGCGAATGGAAATACCCCCGCTTCGTTCGCTCATCAGGGAATAACGTCCCGGGCCGTTGCCCGCCTGCCCCACATAAGCGACCAAAGCCATGCACAACCCACAGCCGAGAATGAGCAGCGGGCGCAGCGGATGGTATTGCATCAAACTCTCTCCTTGAAAAAACAGCATCGGCGCGCAATCGGCGCCATTCCAGACCTCAGCAAGGCTCGGGCCAAGCGGAAGAAACCATGCGATAGCAACAGGTTGCGAGGGGCAGTAAGAAGCGGAAAGGAAACGCCGGGACGTTTCCGGGTGAAACCGTCGCCGATATGCGACAGGGGCTTGATTTACCCGGAACAAAGAGGACCACCGGGAAAAACCGATGGAGAAAAGGGGGTCTACCCGGTCGCTTATTGCCGACAGGTCGAAAGGCTATTCGGGCTTGAAGAGTTGGGGAACGATGTGATGACGTTGCAGCAGCTTGTAAAAATCGGTGCGGTTGCGGTCGGCGATGCGCGCCGCCTGGGAGACGTTGCCCCGGGTCATCTGCATCAGGCGCACCAGATAGTCCTGCTCGAACTTGCGCCGGGCCTCGGCCAGAGTGGGAATCTTTTCCGGACTCACGCGCAGGGCCGCCTGCAGAAGATCGGCGGAAATCACCGGGGTGGTCGACAGGGCCACGGCCTGCTCGACAACGTTGATCAGTTGTCGGATGTTGCCGGGCCAGGAAGCGTTGAGCAGCATTTCCATGGCCTCGGGGGCGAAGCCGGCGAGCTTCTTCCCCGAACGGGCCGCCAGCGTCTTGCGGAAATGTTCCGCCAAGAGGGGGATATCCTCACGACGCCGGGCCAGGTTCGGCACTTCGAGGCAGACGACGTTGAGCCGGTAATAGAGATCCTGGCGGAACTGTCCGGAGGCGACCGCCGCCTCGAGATCTCGGTGTGTGGCCGAGACGATGCGCACATCCACCGGCTCGACCCGGGTCGAACCGACGGAGCGCACCTGTTTTTCCTGGATCACGCGCAGCAGCTTGACCTGCAGGGCCAGGGGCATGTCGCCGATTTCATCGAGGAGCAAGGTGCCGCCGTTGGCCGACTTGAAGAGACCGACATAGTCCTGGGTCGCCCCGGTAAAGGCGCCCTTGGTATGACCGAAGAGTTCCGATTCGAGCAGCGCCTCGGGAATCGAGCCGCAGTTCACCGCCACGAAGGGACCGGCGGCGCGGGGGCTGGCCAGATGAATGGCCCGAGCCAGCAACTCCTTACCGGTGCCGCTTTCGCCAAGGAGCAGGACGCTCGATTCGCTCTCCGCCACCAGCTTGAGACGCCCGAGTAGATCCTCCATCAGCGGGCTGCAGGTGATGATCTCCCGGCGCCAGGCGACATCCTTGCCGGTGGGGGCGACCCCCGGCTGGGCGCCGCTCAGATTCAGGGCCTTGCGAACCTCCTCCAGCAAGGCCCGGCTGTCCACCGGCTTGGTCAGAAAGGAGAAGACCCCGCGCCGGGTGGCCTCCACCGCCTCGGCGATGGAACCGTGGGCGGTGAGGATAATGACCGGCACCGAGGCGTTGACCTTGCGGATTTCCTCGAAGAGGCCGAGGCCGTCCATGCCGGCCATGCGCAGGTCGGTGACGACCAGATCGGGGCGCAGCACCGGAAAGCGGGCCATGGCCTGCTCGGCGCTCTCGACCTGGGTCACGGCATAGCCGGCGGCGGAAAGACGCATGGAGAGCAGGCGCAGCAGATCGGTATCGTCATCCACCAGCAGTATGCGTCGTGCTTCAGCGTTCATGGTTCCTCACCGGCCGGCGGGGCGGAGTTTCTCCCGTTCGCCAAGAATGGTTTCGATCTTTTTCAGCTCCTCCAGCTGGCGGTGCAGGGTCTCCGCCCGGGTCTTCTCGGCGGCGAGCTCTCTGGCACAATCCTCATCCCTCTCCACCGCCCCATCCAGCACCCCTTCCAGGACCAAGGCCAGGCCGCGCCGGGGATCATTCGCCCGATCGCTGCGTTTGGCGAGCAATTTCCGGGCCTGCTCCCGGTCGGAAAAGGGCTGATCCGGCCAGAGCGAGAGGAAAATCAGCCGCCAGCGGTCATCTTCTTCGGAGCTGCGAGCAAAACGTTTTTTAACTATATCGTACTCTTTGGCACGCTGCGTGTCGCTCATGCGCCGCAGGATGTCGAGATAAGTCAGGGGCTCGAAAACCGGACGGGGTTTCTCCACCTTCGGTTGCACTGCCGCGCTTTCCACCACCTCTTCGGTGGCCGCTCTCCAGCGAGGTTCTTCCACGGGGATCAGGCGTACCCGACCGCAGCCGCCCAAGGCAAGAAGCGTTATCCCCCACAGCAACAACACTAACCAACGATTCATCTCTCCTCCGGATTCCAGTTCAGGGGCAAAGTCAGGCGGATGCGCCCTCCCGCCCCTTCCGGCACACTCAATTCCCCGCCGTGGGCGCGGGCGATCTCCCGGGCGATGGACAGACCGAGGCCGGTTCCTTTAACGTGCATGGCATTGGACGAAGGCCCTTGATAAAAGGGCTGAAAGACCCGCTCCCGATCCGCCGGGGGAATCCCCGTCCCGGAATCGCGCACCTCGAAAAACCACTTTTCCCCCTCGCGACCGTCGACGATGGCGATGCTGCCCCCGTCGGGCGTGAACTTGATGGCGTTGNNATTGTCGATGAGGATCCGTAACCGGCCGGGGTCGGCCGGGACCGTCGGCGTTTCGAGACGCGCCTCGCAGCGAAGACCTTTTTTCATGATCGACGGTTTGTGATCGGCCAGCACCGCGTCCACCAGCAGCGCCGGCGCTACCGGCACAAGCTCCGGCGGGGCGACGCCTTCCGCCTGGAAACGACTGAAACCCAGCAGGTTTTCGATGAGTTTTTGCAGGTCGCGGCTGCTTTTGCAAAGGATTTCCACGATCTCCCGTTGCGGGCCGTTCAGGTCCCCCATCACCTTGTCGTTGAGCAGTTCGCTCCCCTCGCGGATGGACGCCAGGGGGGTCTTGAGCTCGTGACTGATCTGGGCAACGAAACGGGACTTGGAACGCTCGACGTCAGCCAGCTGACCACGCATCCAGTCGAGCCGCTGCCCGAGAAAAGCCAGATCGCGGGTACCGCCGACCGAGACCGGTGAAGCGAAATCCCCCTCGCCGAGACGGTTGATCGCCGCCACAATCTGTTGGATCGGCCGGGAAATCAGGCGGGCGAACAATCCGATGAACAGCAGCGACACGGGAACCAGGGCGCCACCCCACCACAGCAGGGTCTGGCGGGCCTGGGCGGTAGCCTGCTGGATGCGGTCCACTTCGTCGTAAATCAGACGGTTGCTTTGATCGGCGATGGCATTGGCCCGTTCGTTCAGTTCGGCGAACCCTTGCAGCGCCGCTTCATGGGTCGGCGACTTGCGCGGTTCTTCCCGCAACTGCTCAAAAATCTGGGCTTCCAGCCCCACCACCTGACCCAGCCGTTCGGGCAAGGGCGGGGCAAGTCCCAGATTCAGCAACCGGGCCAGGGTTTGCTGAATCTCCCGGTGCTGATCGATCATTTCCTGCAGCAACCCCTTGTCGCCGAGCACTTCGTGCTGGCGGGCCTTGCGTTCTAGGGCGATCAGATCGTCGACCAGCAGCCGGCTTCCCTCGGTGGCCTTCACCGAGCGGTCGACCACCGCGCCGCTCTCCCCGGCCAACAGGGCCAATGATCGCTGGGCCTGAACCAGCGACAGAACCAGCGGGAGGCAGACTAGGACAAAACCGATCAGCACCAGACTCAAAAAGGATTTCGGTCGATAGCAGCGCATGGCGGTCGAATTCAGTCCATAAGGGGCCAGTCGGTTTCGAAACCGGGAGGGTGAAACGTTTCGCGGGTGCGGTTGAAATAGCCGTACTGGAGGCGAGGAACGGCGGCCTTGACCCGATCCATCATGGTCTTCATCCCGAGGCCTTCATCCGTCACCCCCATGGCGTCGAGATACATCGTCGGATCGATGCTCAGATTGCGCAACTGGATGAGATCGACCCCGGTTTCCTCCAGCAGGCGCAAGAGCGCTTCGATCTCGTCGGCGCGGTCGGTGAGCCCGGGAAAGACGAGATAGTTGAGCATGGTGAACATCCCCGCCCCCTTGGCCCGGCGGATCGATTCCATGACGTCGGCGAAACGGTAGCCCCGGGGGCGGTAATAGGCGTTATAGAACAGTTCCTGCACCGAGTTGAGGGAGACGCGGATGGAATCGACCCCGGCGGCGGCGAGCCGGTCGATGGCGTCGGGAATCGAAGCATTGGAGTTGAAATTGATCGTCCCCCGCGTCGTCGCCCGGCGCATTTCCCGCACCGCTTCGCAGATGACGTCGGTTTGCAGAATCGGATCGCCCTCGCAGCCCTGACCGAAGGAAACAATGGCGTTTTCCGCCTCTTGCAGATGGGGGACCGCCACCTCGCAGAGTTCCCGCACGGTCGGCACGAAGGTCAGCCGTTCCTGACTGGCCGGGCAGCACTCCGGCGCCTCCTGCAACGAGATGCAACCGAGGCAGCGGGAATTGCAGGTCGGCGAGGTCGGCAGGGGCGCTTCCCAGCGGCGGAAGAAGAGATTTTTCGCGGCGAAGCAATGGTAATCGACGGCGCAGCGGGAAAGCTGTTCGATCAGCCGATTTTCCGGATGGTCCTTGAGCGACCGCCGTACCAGGGGATCGAGCTTGCGGTCGTCGTAGTGCTCCGGGCGCCACTGGGGGTTGCGGTCGACCTTAGCCGCCGCCACGTAGAAACGCTCCTCCTCCACGCACCAGCCGACCGCCGTGTAGGACCAGAGGGGCAGCTGCACCGCCTTGCGCCGGTAGTCGGCGGCGGGGAGCAGGGTGCGGGTGTAGCCGGGGGTCATGAAGGCCGAAACCGCCTGGATGCGCCCTCCGCCCCAACTGCGCGGCAACGTCTCGACAGTGCATAGCTTGCGGCTGCTCCGGTCGAAACCCATGGGGGGCGTGTCGGGAATGGTGAAGAGACGGCTCCCCTCGGGCAGCGGAATCAGCTCGTCGGCCCGGGGCGCCCGGGGGGACAGACCGTTCATACCGGCCAGGAGCAGATCGGGATGTTCAAAAACCTCGCCCTGAGCGTCGGCGACGACGGCGAGGATGGTTTTCTTGGCGCTCATGGTAATCCCATCCTTCGTTGTGGCGATTTTTAAGGGGGATGTAACATAGCACACTGACGAACAAAGGGAAATCGGCAAGGGGCTGATTCCCCTTTTCATCACCGGCGCCATCCGTTATCCTTGCCGCCATGCGCACTCTTCTGACCACCCTGCACAGCAAATTTATCCATCCCAGCCTCGCCCTCCCCTACCTCGCCGCCTATAGCGGAGTCGAATGCGGCGAGCTGCTCATCCGCGAATTCACCGTTCACGAGCCGAAGGAAAACATTCTCGCCGCCCTGCTTGCCGAGGCACCCGACGTCATCGCCTTCTCGGTCTACCTGTGGAACCGCCGCGAAACCCTGGAACTGGTCGACGCCCTGGCGCTGGTGCGCCC
>DIVU01000342.1:14595-16892 GCA_002423365.1 Desulfuromonadaceae bacterium UBA6124
AGGAACTCATCGAAGGCCCCGACGGGCCGCTGCTCGATCCCCTCGACCAGCTTCCCTCCCCCTTTCAGCTCGGGCTGGTCGATACCGGGCGGGGCTTCGTTTATCTGGAAACCAGCCGCGGCTGCCCCTACACCTGCAGCTTCTGCATGAGCGCGCTGGATCAACGGGTGCGTTCCTTCTCCATGGAGCGCATCCGCGCCGACCTCGACTGGCTGCTGGAGCGGGAAATCCCCAAGATCAAACTGGTCGACCGCACCTTCAACTACCACGCCGAACGCGCCCGGGAGATCTTCGCCTACATCCTCGCCCATAACCGCAACAGCCACTTTCATTTCGAGATCGGCGCCCACCTGCTCGACGACGCCACCCTCGACCTGCTCGAAAAGGTCCCCGCGGGGATGTTCCAGTTCGAGATCGGCGTTCAATCGACCCTGCCTGAAACCCTCGCCGCCATCGGCCGCCAGGCCTCCCTCGACCAGCTCGGCGAAAATGTCCGCCGCCTGCGCCGTGCCGGCAACATTCACCTGCACCTCGATCTCATCGCCGGATTGCCCGGCGAAGGCTTTGGCGATTTCCTTGCCTCCATCGACCGGGTGGCGGCCTTGAAGCCCCATCATTTGCAGATCGAACCGGTCAAACTCCTCCCCGGCGCGCCTCTGCGCCTCCAGGCCGAAGACTTCGCCATCCGCTTCGACCCCCATCCCCCCTACACGGTTCTTGCCACGGCCGAGTTGAACTTCGCGGAACTGGAACGCCTGCGCGGCATCGGCCGGCTCATGGATCTGACCTTCAATAGCGGCCGCTGCGATCGCTTTCTTGCCGGATTGACCGAAGCTTGCGGCGGGCTGGCGGCGGGGTTGGCGCAACTGGAAGAGTATTGGCGGCGGGCCGGACTCTTTCGCCATCCCCTGTCGCAGCGGGGCGTTTTCGAGGGATTGGCGGCCTTTGTCGCGGTGGAGTTCAGCGGAAAGACAGGAGAGGAACTGCGGGAGCAAGTGGCGCGGGATTTCGCCCACAGCGAGCGGGTGGTGCCGGGCAACGCCCCGGACTTTTTCGACACCGTCCTCGACGGGGACGAAGAGCGCTGGGTTCGGGAAGAGGTGCGGCAGAAGCAGGAGACGATCAAGGGGCAAGGGATCAAGCTGCAACACTTCGCCGCCCGCTTCCGCCACCTGCCCGACCATCTCCGGCCAACCCTGCTGCTCTTTCTCTACTACACCGAAACCGGTCGGGGAATGCGGGTGGAGGAATACCCGCGAACGGCGGGCTGAAATAAATCCGAAGCGTCGAAAAAATTTACACTCGGCTCAGATATTTTTACACTTTGTATGAAAAAAATATCCCGTGGCAAACATCGGGATTAGCAACCTGTCAAATATACATTTAAAAATGCTAAATTAAGTTTCAAAAAAATCCTCTTATCTTCCCGGTTTTGCTGGAATCAAGCAGATGACATCTAGTTCCCGGGGAAAATATTCCAAATCTCTGTGTGAATAGCGAAAAAATTCGGCACTCGATTTGCTGCTAAATCCTTCTAGAAAATTCCCATTTCCCAGGAGGAAAAAATGAAAAAGATCAAATTTTTGTATTGTACCCTGTTGATGCTCCTGACCCTGACGGCAACGGGCTGGGCAACCACCTACACCCAGACGGTGGAGTTCGACCCCGCGATTCTGTCCAATCCCCCTTCGGCCGCCAGCGTTGCCTCGTTTGATTGGCAACACCTGTTGCCCGACCTGGCCCCGAACCTGGTCGTCACCTTGCTCGACGCCAACCTTTCCGTCGACGCACAAAACGCCAACGACAACTACGACCCCGATCTCAACCCCACCAACCTGAATGATCTCGCCTACATGGAAGGCGTACTGCTCGGTGCCCTGGACGGGAACGGGATGTCCCGCACGACCACCATTTTCGATCTTTCCCTGCCGCAAGACTGGGC
Source organism: Desulfuromonadaceae bacterium UBA6124 (assembly GCA_002423365.1). Lineage (GTDB taxonomy): Bacteria > Desulfobacterota > Desulfuromonadia > Desulfuromonadales > Trichloromonadaceae > Trichloromonas. Next base: position 16,538 of record DIVU01000342.1, read on the forward strand.
AACCGGCGGCCTGCTTGATTTCCGTCTGGACTATTTCACGACGGCGAACAACCCCATCCAGCTCTTTTCCTCAATTTTGACCATCGAATATCAACTCACCGACCCCGGCATGGCGCCGGTCCCCGAGCCTTCGACCCTGATCCTGCTTGGCGGCGGGCTGCTGGGACTGTTCGCGGTGAAAATGCGCAAGAAATAATCTTTGAAACAACCCTCTTTGTAACGAGAACGGCGCCGGGGAAGCGATATCCCCGGCGCCGTTTTTTATCCACCCCCCGAACCAAGAATTCTCCGTTGAGGGGTCGAGCGAATTTTCACCCCGCCGATCCTCAGTGGGTATGATCGTCGTGGCACACTG
>DIVU01000327.1 GCA_002423365.1 Desulfuromonadaceae bacterium UBA6124
CAACAAGCCCGCCAACGAAGGGCCGGAGTGCATCATGCCGTTGGAGGGAGACGCGGGACTCGGTCCCGAGGAATAAAACGGCTCTATTCCTCAGATGAACGCCCCTGCCAGGGATCGCCTGGCAGCCTGGAAATCAGCGTATCCATAACAAAGTCAAAAGCACTATCGAAATCCCAGTCAATGTCAGCGGTCAGCAACAACCGAATATCCCCGGCGAATTGGGAATCCCCCCGTTTTTCGATCAGGTTCTGTTCAAAAAGCGCCCGGCTGATCGTATGGCCGCCATCCTCCATGTATTTCAGGAAGGCTGCAATGAGCCGATCAGCCTCCGGGGCGCAACCGCTGCCGTTGAAGGCATGCCAGAGATCAAACAGGTCGCGCCCCTTTTTTCGCTGATAGAGGGCGCGCAGCTTGGTCCCCAGCAATTCCTCAAGATCATAGGTCAGAATCTCCGCCGCACCTGCGAACCAGCGAGACTCAACCGCGAAAGGTTGCTTACGGAACCCGAAGACGGAAAAATGCTCGCGAGAATTGATTTCTACTTTGAGACTCAGCGGCACGCCTTCTTCGGACTCGAAGCGGTAACGGAAAGTGACCCGGCCCTGGGACTGCTTCCATTTCGGCTCCCCAAGCCAGGGGGTCAAAACTTCCCGGATGCCGGCCATCAGCGGACCGATGCCTCCGGCCTCGACCTGCACCAGGTCAATGTCTTCCGAATAACGGGCCGCCGGCATGTGCAGTTTGAACAGCGCCGTACCGCCGCGAAACGCAAGTTTTTCCTTCAACGCCGGATGGTTGAAGATCTCCACCAGGGCACGGCAGATCACCAGGTCCTGTTCGACCTGGGACAACTGCATCCAGGGGGCCTTCTCCCGCCACTCCGTGATAAAGTCCTGGGGGATCAAATTTCGGCCTCCACCTCGGCATTGACCATCACCACCCAGCGCGCATCCTTCGGCATCCCCTTGAACGGCTTGGAGCGATCAAGGGGAGTCGGCACCGGCTTTAGCTGGGCAACGTATTCCGCTAGCTCATCGGCCTTGTCGTTTTCACCCGCCCGGTCCAGCAGATAACCCAGGCGCTGAGCCCAAGCGAGGGGAGAAAACTGGGCCACTTCCACCAGTTTTTTTCCGTCAAGCTTCTCGGCCAGTTCGCTCAGGATGGTTGCCACATTATCCAATCCCACGGCACGATCCGAATATCCGACCAGGTCAAAGGCGGTCGCTTCCGGGGAAGAGATTTTCAGGGGGCCACGGGGAGTTTTGAACGGGATGATGGGGATAGCAACCACGTTTTTTCTGGCGATGAAATTCACCCTGACCTTGCCGCATGCGATAGGGGGCCGGTTTTTAGCCACAACAACTTGGAACACTTGCGGCCGATGATGAGCGGCGCCGTGATAGACCGCCGCGCTTAACAGGCCGGCATAGTAAGGCTCGCGCAAATGCTCCATGAGTTGGGGGATGAACTGCTCGGGGGGGAGACAACCAATACTCCTGAACTCCGGCGGCACGATCACCCAAAAGCCCCGGTAAGGCATGGCGATCTCACCCTTCTTGCTCAGCCTGCGCAGAGCCGCCCGGCTGGCGACCAGAGTTGGCCCCAGAACCTTATCGGCGTCCTCGATGGTGAAGGTGTATCGCCCCTTCCCCACGAGCTCCGCGATGTAATTCGATGCTTGCATGGCCGCCCCCTTCAGATGAATTGCTTGCGAAAAATAACACTTTTCGTTACTTTTGTCGAGTGGTCCATGCGCGGTCTGGAACATGTATGGATTCTCGGCTAAGAACCATCCACGGAGGAAGGGTTGACATCAACAAACCTACCCCCTGAAAATGCTCCGTTAATCCGACACTGCGTGTCGCTTTTTCAGCTTATTCTGTACCGAGACCTCGGGTCAACCCGCCAAGGATGACTCGGAAGACCGGAGAAGAACCGCCATGACACCACGCCGCCGAACCCTGGACCCCGCCGAATGTGCGGGGCTGATCAAAAACGCCGGATCCGTCGTGGCTCTGACCGGAGCCGGGATTTCCACCGCTGCGGGGATTCCCGACTTTCGCGGTCCCCAGGGGTTGTATGTGACCCGTCGCTACGATCCGGAAAAGGTTTTCGACATCGACTGGTTCCGGCACTCGCCCGGGGACTTTTACGAATTCTCGCGGGATCTGGTCGAAGTGGTGAAGGATGTCCGCCCGACCTTCAGCCATCACTTCCTGGCCGAACTGGAAAAGGCCGGCTCCCTGACGGCGGTCATCACCCAGAATATCGACATGCTTCACCAGATGGCCGGCAGTCGCCGGGTCGTCGAACTGCACGGCTCCTACCATTCCGCCACCTGTCTGGCGTGCGCCCGGCAACATCTGGAACTCTCCTACGACTGGTGGCGACAGGCCATGACACTCGCCTCACGGCCACCGGTCGTGGCCTGCCCGGATTGCGGCGGCACCCTCAAGCCCGACATCGTCTTTTTCGGCGAATTCGTGATCGGTTTCGGCCAGGCGCAAACCCTGGTCCGACAATGCGATCTGCTGCTGGTTATCGGCTCGTCCCTCCAGGTTTCCCCGGCATCCTCTCTGCCCCGCGACGCGCAAGGCGGCATCGTGGTGGTGAACCGGGGAGAGGTCATGCTTTCCGCCGGATCCAACCGTTATTTTGTCGAGCAGGATCTGGACGGATATTTTCGGGAGGTTGCGAAACACCTGGGGATGGCCGTCCATTGTTAAGGACGGGGACAACAGGAAACGCGAACGAAAAGGAGGGATCATTATGGACAAACGCCGACTGGTGCTTTTCGCGCACGGCAAGGAGAGCGGCCCCTGGGGGAGTAAAATCCAGGCCTTGGCCGAGGTCGCCAAATATTACGAGTACCGGGTCGAAAGCCCCGATTACAGCGACCTGCCCGATGCGAAAAGCCGGGTTGCGCGGCTGCTCGAACGCTATCCCCAAAACCCGGGGGAACTGATTCTGGTCGGATCGAGCATGGGCGGCCATGTCTCCCTGGCTGCCTCGGCCGTCCTGAATCCCAAGGGACTGTTTCTGCTCGCCCCCGCCATCGGCCTGCCGGGATACGCACCGGCCCCACCGCCGATCGCCGAGCGCACGGTGATCGTGCATGCCTGGCAGGACGACATCGTCCCCGAAGCCCAGGTCACCGCCTACGCCCGTTACCACCAGACGGAACTGCACCTGGTCAACAGCGACCACCGCCTGACCAGCGCCCTCCCCTTCATCCGCCTGCTCTTTCAGGAATTCCTCGAATCGTTCATCCCCGAATAGTCTGGCCGGGCGCGTGGGTTCCATAGCGATGTGTAGCATCACACTTATCCATTACTACGTCCCCATTAACCTGGATCATGATAAGCTGACTATTGAAGTTTTGCGACTGAAGATAAAATCAAGGAGTCACGCCATGCCCTCTTTGCTCGACCCCATCAAAGTTGGAGCGTTGCACCTGCCCAATCGGATCATCATGTCGCCGCTGACCCGCTCCCGCGCGACCTCCGATTCCGGCGTACCCACACCGCTCATGGCCGAGTATTATTCCCAGCGGGCCACCGCCGGCTTAATCATCTCGGAAGCCACCGTTGTCGACCGCATGGGCGTCGGCTACGTCGCCACACCCGGCATCTGGTCGGATGAACAAGTCGAGGGCTGGAAGTCCGTGACCGAAGCCGTGCATGCCGCCGGAGGTCGCATCTTCCTTCAGCTTTGGCACGTCGGCCGGATTTCCGATCCCAGCCTTCTGGACGGTCACCCTCCCGTCTCGGCCAGTGCCGTTGCGGCCCGGGGAGATGTCAGCCTCTTACGTCCAAAACGTCCATTTCCTGTTCCGCGAGCACTGGAAACCCAGGAGATCCCCGGGATCATCGCCGCATTCCGACGGGGGGCGGTGAATGCCAAGGCCGCCGGCTTCGATGGCGTTGAAATCCATGGCGCCAACGGCTACCTGCTCGACCAGTTTCTGCAGGACAGCACGAATAGACGAACCGATGCATACGGCGGTTCCCGGGAGAAGCGCGCACGCCTGATGCTGGAGGTGACGGATGCGGTGATCGAGGTCTGGGGCGCCGACCGGGTCGGAATGCACCTTGCGCCGCGAGCGGACAGCCACGATATGGGCGATAGCGATCGTCTGGCCACCTTCACCTACGTGGCGCGTGAACTCGGCAAGCGACGCCTCGCGTTCATCTGCGCTCGCGAGGAACGTCGCGAAGACAGTATCGGCCCCCATATCCGCGAAGCCTTTGCCGGGGTCTACATTGCCAACGAGAACTTCACCCGGGAATCGGCCGGGCAGGCCCTTGCGGATGAGGTGGCCGATGCCGTTGCCTTCGGGCGAGCGTTCATCGCCAATCCCGACCTTGTCGCCAGATTCGCGCTAAACGCACCGTTGAACACCTGGGATGACCGGACCTTCTATGTCGGCGGCGCCAAAGGCTATATCGACTATCCGACGCTTCCCGGCAGGCCATGACCCACATTTTCGCATGGCAGGAAAAAAGAGACGGCCCGACCAAGATTCGCCAGGCCGTCTCTTTTATCCTGCCATGTGGGAAGAACCCAGCAAGCGAGCCCATCCTCAGGCCATAAAAAAGCCCCATAACTAGGAAGTTGTGGGGCTTTTTTTATAGGATTTGGCAGGAGTTATCTCCTCAGAAAGCGATATACGTCCTTTCGATGGCCAACATGGACAACGAGAATCACCAGTACATCATTCTCCACCTGATAAAGAATCCGGTAATCACCTACCCGCATTCGGTATAAAGGCGGGTCTTCCCCAACGAGTTGTCTGCTATTGGCAGGAAACGGGCTCGCAGCTAAAGCAAGTAGGGCCTGGTCAATTCTTTTCAGAAGAGGGCGATCGCTTTTGGCAATCTTGGCAAGGGATTTTTCCGCCGCCGGGGTCAGTTCAATACGATAAACCACGGATTATAATCCCAATTTTTTTCGAACTTCTTCATAGGGAATCCGTTCGCCGCGAGATTCCTCGATGGCTTCCCGAGCCGCTTTGATATCCAGTTGATCTTCAAGCATCTCCAAAAGTTTCAGGTCGTCCATTGAAATTATGGCCCCGACTTCCTTCCCGCGCTTGGTGAGAACAACACGTTCATGGGTGTAGCGAGCCCTGTCAACAACCTCGCCCAAACTTTCCCGCGCATCCGATACGCCCATTCTAGTCACATTGCACCTTCCTTTCCATTGTACGAATTGTACAATCTGTACAACATTAAATCAACAGCAAAACCGGCCGAAGCATGTCCGCAATGACTTCAAGCACCCCCGAATTGCTTATGCGGCATAAATTAACTGTTTAGTCACCGGATCAGCAGACGCCGTAGCGCCCGGCGAGTTGTCGGACCTGCTCGGCGAATTCCTCCCGCAGGCTTGGCGGGCCGAGGATTTCCACCTGGGCGCCGAACCCTTGCAGCCACCAACGCAACTGGGCCGTGTCACGCACCTGCGCCTCCAGCAGAATCAGGCCGTCGGCCTGTTCGGTCAGTTTTTGTTCGGCGCTCAGGGGCGTTTCCTCGAACTGCCGGGCGGGATCGGGCGCGAAGAGCGCCCGCAGGGGCAGCAGCTCTTCCCCTTCGGGATAGCCGAAGGCGCCGGAGTCCACATACTCCTCTAAATCGAAATCTTCCGGGGTCAGAGCTGGAGTATCGAGAATCTGTGCCGCTTCGATGCGGTGAATGGCCAGCTGCTTGAGATCGGCGTAATGCCAGAAGGTGGCGACCAGATAGTGGGTCTGATCAACCACCACAATTCCGAGAGGATTGACGATCCGCTCTTGTGCCTGATCCTCTCCCCGCCGCCGATAGGCGATAGACAGCTGCCGCCCGCGCAGAAGTCCGTCGTACACGACGAAAAGCACCTGCGAGTCGATCATGGGGGGCTGTAAAGGCTGGGTTCGGGACAGGACCGCGACCCGGTCGGGCCAGGTCGCCAGCGGTTGTGATTCGAGGTCGGCGAGGATTTTATCCCCCTGGCGAAAGTAGGGCGCGAGCAGGTCGAGGCAGGCTTCCGGTAGTAGCCGCCCCAGGTGCCGCCGGACCATCTTGAAGACCAGGGCGGCATAGGGGGACATCCCGGGGATATCGAACTGAACGGCATCCTTGGGCCAGAACCAGCCGGCGGGACGGTTGCCGTCGGAGCTCAGCTGAAATTCGCTCTCCAGCTTCTCCAGATCGCGCTGCACCGTGCGCAGCGTGGTCGGGTAGCCGCGCTCCTCCAGTTCGTCGCGCAGGGGAAACGACACGGGCTGTCGCCATGCCCAGGTATGTATAGATCATGAGCCGACGAAACTTTTTTCGCAAACTGAAAAGGAGGCTGGGCTGCATGGTCGAACCCTATGAGCAATACGTCATTCTCACCTACCTGCTGCGACTGGCCACCGACAGCAGCCTCTCCACCCAGGTGATCGTCAAAGCCATGTCCGGACATCTGCCGAAACCGAAATCGTCCCTCGCCACCCCGTTCTGCCCGGAACTGATCCGGACGGAGAGCGACCTGGAGCGCCTCACGCGCCAGCTCAAGCTGACCGGACGGAAGGACTTCTCCCTCTGCCTCTACGGTCCTCCCGGAACGGGTAAGTCGGCCTTTGTCCGCCATCTGGCAGAGGCCCTCGATCTGCCGGTGGTGATGAAGCGGGCCTCGGATCTGTTCAACGCCTATGTCGGCGAGACGGAAAAATCCATCGCCAAGGCCTTTCAGGAGGCGCTGGACAAGGAGGCGTTTCTGGTCTTCGATGNNCGTTACGCGGTGCGCAACTGGGAGGTGAGCCAGGTCAACGACATGCTCACCTGGATGGAGAACCATCCCCTGCCCTTTGCCTGCACCACCAATCTGATGGACCGACTGGATCAGGCATCGCTGCGCCGCTTCACCTTCAAGTGCCATTTCGACTATCTGGGGGCGGAACAGCTCTGCCTGGCCTTCGAACGCTTCTTCGGGGTGTCGGCGACGGTCAGACAACTGGACGGATTGATCGGCCTGACCCCCGGCGACTTCGCCCTGGTCGACAAAAAAGCCCGGATCATCGGGTGCGAAACAGACCGGAACGCCCTGATTGACATGTTGA
>DIVU01000099.1 GCA_002423365.1 Desulfuromonadaceae bacterium UBA6124
CCTGATCATCACCAACTGCATCGTCCTTGGCCGCGCCGAGGCCTTTGCCATGAAACATTCGCCCGGGGCTGCCTTTCTCGACGGCCTCGGCAACGGCCTCGGCTACAGCCTGGTGCTGCTCGTCGTCGCCAGCCTGCGCGAGATCTTCGGCGCCGGCACCTGGTTCGGCCTGACCGTGCTCAAAACCACCCAGAGCGGCGGCTGGTACGTGCCCAACGGTCTGATGCTGCTGCCGCCAAGCGCCTTTTTCATCATCGGCCTGCTGATCTGGGCGCTGCGCACGTGGAAACCGGAACAGGTGGAGAAGGACTGACGCCATGCTGGAAAGCTATCTCAATATCTTCATCCGCGCCGTCTTTATCGAGAACATGGCCCTCGCCTTCTTTCTCGGCATGTGCACCTTCCTCGCCGTCTCGAAGAAGGTGGAGACGGCCGCCGGACTGGGGCTGGCGGTCATCGCCGTGCAGACCATCACGGTACCGGTCAACAGCCTCATCCACCGTTACCTGCTGCGCGAGGGGGGGCTGGCCTGGGCCGGGCTGGAAGGGGTCGACCTGACTTTTCTCGGCCTGATCTGCTACATCGGCGTCATCGCCGCCATCGTGCAGATTCTCGAGCTTTTTCTCGACAAGCACATGCCCCGGCTTTATGCCGCCCTCGGTATCTTTTTGCCGCTGATCACTGTCAACTGTATGATTCTCGGCGGTTCGCTCTTCATGGTCGAGCGCAACTACAACTTCGGCGAAAGCCTGGTCTTCGGCTTCGGCAGCGGCACCGGCTGGGCGCTGGCCATCGTCGGCCTCGCCGGCATCCGCGAAAAACTCAAATACAGCCGGATTCCCGGCGGGTTGCGCGGGCTGGGAATCACCTTCATCGTCGCCGGCCTCATGTCCCTGGCCTTCATGGCCTTTTCCGGCATCAAACTGTGAGGCGCACGCCGCTAACCGGCACCAAGGCAATGGCTTTATGACCGAAATCATTCTCGGCGTTTCGCTCTTCACCGGCATCATCCTGCTGCTGGTCGCCCTGATTCTGATGGCGCGGGCCTTTCTCGTCCCCCGCGGCCAGGTCACGCTGACCATCAACGACGATCCGGGCAAATCCCTGAAGGTCAAGCCGGGGGGCAAACTGCTCACCACCCTCGGCGCCAACGGCATCTTCATCCCCTCGGCCTGCGGCGGCGGCGGCACCTGCGGCCAGTGCCGGGTCAAGGTCCTCGCTGGCGGCGGCGCCATCCTTCCCACCGAAACCGGCCACATCAACCGCCGCGACGCCCGGGAAGGGGCGCGCCTCGCCTGCCAGGTGGGGGTCAAGCAGGATCTGCGCTTGATCCTTCCGGCGGAAATCTTCGATATCCGCAAATGGTCGTGCACGGTGCGCTCCAACCGCAACGTCGCCTCCTTCATCAAGGAACTGGTGCTGGAACTCCCTCCCGGCGAGGAGGTGAATTTCCGCGCCGGCGGTTATATCCAGATCGAAGCGCCGCCGCATGAACTCGCCTACCGCGATTTTGACATTGACGAGCGCTTCCGCCCCGAGTGGGACCGTGCCGACCTCTGGCAGTACCGATCCACCGTCAAGGAACCGATCCAACGCGCCTACTCCATGGCCAACTATCCCGAAGAAAAAGGGATCATCATGCTCAACGTGCGCATCGCCAGCCCCCCCCCACGCCATCCGGAGGTGCCGCCCGGACAGATGTCTTCTTACGTCTTCAACCTCAAGCCGGGGGATCAGGTCACCATCTCCGGCCCCTACGGCGACTTCTTCGCCAAGGAGACGGACAAGGAGATGATCTTCATCGGCGGCGGCGCCGGCATGGCGCCGTTGCGCTCGCATATCTTCGACCAGTTGCTGCGGCTGAAGAGCCCGCGAAAAATCTCCTTCTGGTATGGCGCCCGTAGCCGGTTGGAGCTCTTCTATGCCGAAGAATTCGAAAAACTCGCGGCCGAGCATGACAATTTCAGTTGGCATGTAGCCCTCTCCCAACCCCTGCCCGAAGATCAGTGGGACGGCCCCACCGGCTTCATCCACAACGTCCTTTACGAACAATACCTCAAGGACCACCCGGCGCCGGACGATTGTGAATACTACCTGTGCGGCCCGCCCATGTTCCTCCTTTCCACCCGGGATATGCTGGAAAGCCTCGGCGTGGAGGGAGAAAACATCCTCTATGACGATTTCGGCATGTAGCCATGAAGATTTTTTTCGCCAGCCTCATTCTCTTTCTGCTCAGCTTCGCCGGTCTCGCCGCCGGGCTGCTGCTCGGTCGACGCGAGCCGCGCCACACCTGCGGCGGCGGCAAGGAGAGCTGCAGCTGCGCCTCGGCCGGGGAAGGGCCGGCGCGTTGCCCCGACGCCCCGCGCCATTCTTGATTCCCCGTAAAGTTCCCAGGCTGAGCGGAATCGGCCATTGACAGCGGCCCCCCTCTTCCCATAGACTGAAGTCATCGACGAATGGGCAAACCCGGGGCAACCCGGGGACGCAAAACCACGGGTCCGAAAGTTTCGGATGGCCGGGTTACCGAATCGAACGGGCAACCACCCAACCCGCCTTCGTCGATTCGCAGGCGGGTTTTTTCGTGGGAAGGGCCCGCGTACTTGAAGGAGGTCATGATGAACGTGAATGGCGCGGCAAACGCAACGGCTGGTCTTTCCATCCTGAAGAAGGCCAACGAACAACCGAAGGTCGCCCTCGAAGTCATGCAGAAATCGTTGCAAGGCATCGAGCAGGCCCAATCTCCGCAGAAAAGTCAGGAGCCCAGCTTGGCCGAAATGACCGGCAAGGGAAAGCTCATCAACGTCAAAGCCTGAATTTCTCGCTCATGGCACAAAAAAGCCCCCGCGTCCAGATGGTCGCGGGGGCTTTTTTGTGNNACCCGCAGCTCGCCGCTTTTTGGCTCGAAGGTGCAGATGGCCGGGTGCTGGATGCCGTTGAAGGTGGTTGTCTTGACCATGGTGTAATGGGCCATGTCCTCGAAGGCCAGGCGGTCGCCGGGCTTGAGCGGCTGCGCGAAAGACCAGTCGCCGATCACGTCCCCGGCCAGGCAGGACGGCCCGCCGAGGCGGTAGCTGTGGGCCTTGACGCCGGGGTCGAAGCCGCCGGTGATGCCGGGGCGGTAGGGCATCTCCAGCACGTCGGGCATGTGGCAGGTAGCGGAGACGTCGAGGATGGCGATCTCCATCTCGTTTTTCACCACATCGAGCACCTCGGAAACGAGCACGCCGGTGCCGATGGCGATGGCCTCCCCCGGCTCCAGGTAGACCTCCAGGTCGTATTTCCCCTTGAAATATTTGATCAGCTCGACCAGTCCGTCGATATCGTAGCCTTCACGGGTGATGTGATGGCCGCCGCCGAGGTTCAGCCACTTCATCCCCGGCAGAAAAGCGCCGAATTTCTCCTCGAAGGCTTTCGCCGTCCGCGCCAGCGGCTCGAACAACTGCTCGCAGAGGGTGTGAAAGTGCAGCCCCTCGACCCCCTCCAGGGATCGGCCGTCGAACTCCCGGCGGGGGATGCCGAGACGCGACTTGGGGGCGCAGGGATCGTAGATGGCGGTGTGCCCCTCGGAATGCTCGGGATTGACCCGCAGGCCGACGGAAACCCGCCCCTTTTCTTTCTCCCACAGCGGCCGAAAGCGTTCCAACTGGTTGAAGGAATTGAAGACCAGGTGGTTGGAGATGGAGAGCAGCTCCACCACGTCCGACTCCTTGAAGGCGGCGGCGAAGCTGTGCACCTCGCGGCCGAACTCCTCCCGGCCGAGGCGNNAGCGCCAGCAGGATTTTCGCCCCGCTACGCCGCTGCACTTCGTCGAGAATCGCCAGGTTATGGCGCAGCCGCCCCAGATCGACCACATAGGCGGGAGAGGGGGCGAGTTGCAGGATTTTTTCGATATCGATACCGGTCATCGCTTTGCCTTTACGCCGAGATGCCGTGCGATGGCATCGGAAAAAAGCTGAAAATCGTCAAGATGCCGCCGCAGGATGAGCACGACGATCTCCGCATCGACGACTTCATACTGATGCACAACGACATTCCTGAATTTGGCCATCTTCTACCATCACGGCGGTCTGTTCCGCCGTCAGGACGCCGTTCTCACCCAGCACACGAAAGTTATCGGCATAGGTTTCCGGCGTCCGCAGTGCCCCGTCGGAAATGACATGACCGGCGATATCGGCGCAGGTTTCTATCATCATCTGCAGGGTTCGCTCGACGATGCGCTGGACCTTCCAGTCGCGTTGATAATCATCCACCGTCACCGAGGAAAACTCGGAAACCTGCTTCCGGTAATCGTCCAGAGACGCCAGTTTGCGCAGGACAAGTGCCACATCCACCATTACGCAAATCTCCTAAAGAGGATGTCCTGCTCCTTGCGTCTGAAATCGAAAAATTCCCGCAGCATACGCGACTCATAAGCGTGACGGAGATAGGGCTGCTTGTCCGCGATGACGCGTCGGGCGCCGAGGATTCTTCCAACGAGACTCAACGGCGCGGAATTCAGCACCACCAGATCGAAGGCATCCGTCCCGAGAAGATCCGACACCAGACCGGAGAGCTCGGCCCTGGCCTCCGCCCCTGCCGACCCCGAAGCCAGATAGACGGCAATATCCACATCGGCAAGGGGTTTCGGCGCCCCTTTCGCCAAGCTCCCGAAGAGATAGGCAAAAACGATCCGCTCATCCCGCTCGAATGCGGAGCCCAGCGTTTCGACACGGGAGAAAATGTCGCCCGGCAGCCTGCCTCTCGTCCTCACTGATATCCTCGATAGTTAGTTTTTTACAGCTCCGGCCAATCGCCGCCGTCGACGACTACCGTCGGCAGGCCCATAGGACCGAGTTCCGCCAGGAAGGGCTCGGGATCGAACTGTTCCATGTTCCAGACCCCCGGGGCGTGCCACTTGCCGGTGAGCATCATGATGGCGCCGACCACCGCCGGAACGCCGGTGGTGTAGCTGATCGCCTGGGATTTGACCTCGCGGTAACAGGCCTCGTGGTCGCAGATGTTATAGATGTAAACCTGCTTGCGCTTGCCGTCCTTAAGCCCCCGGGCGATGACGCCGATGCAGGTTTTGCCCTTGGTCAGCGGCCCGAGGCTGCCGGGATCGGGGAGAAGCGCCTTCAGAAACTGGATCGGCACGATCTTCTGCCCCTGGAACTCGACCTCGTCGATCCGGGTCATGCCAACATTCTGCAGTACCTCCAGATGCTTCAGGTAGTTGTCCGAGAAGGTCATCCAGAACTGGGCTTTCTTGATGGTCGGGATATGTTTGACGATGGACTCCATCTCCTCGTGGTAGAGGCGGTAGACGTTCATCGGCCCGATGCCGGCGGGGAAATCGAAGACCCGCTTGGTGGAGAGCGGCGGCGACTCGACGAAGCGACCGTTTTCCCAGTGACGGCAGACGGCGGTCACTTCGCGGATGTTGATCTCCGGATTGAAATTGGTGGCGAAGGGCTGGCCGTGGCTGCCGGCGTTGGCGTCGATGATGTCGAGCTCCTGCACCTCGTCGAGATACTTCTTCGCCGCCAGGGCGGTGTAGACGTTGGTGACGCCGGGGTCGAAGCCCGAGCCGAGCAGGGCCATGAGCCCAGCCTGCTTGAATTTATCCTGATAGGCCCACTGCCAGGAATACTCGAACTTGGCGGTATCGAGCGGCTCGTAGTTGGCGGTGTCGAGGTAATCGACGCCGGTCGCCAGACAGGCATCCATGATGTGCAGATCCTGGTAGGGCAAGGCCACGTTGATGACCAGCTTGGGTTGCACCTTTTTGATCAGCGCCGTCAGCTCCGGCACGTTGTCGGCGTCGACCTGGGCGGTGGCGATGGGCGTGGAGATCTGCGCGGCGATGGCGTCGCACTTGGCTTTGGTGCGCGAGGCCAGGGTGATTTCGCTGAAGATATCGCGCCGCTGGGCGCATTTATGGGTAACGACCTGGCCGACCCCGCCGGCGCCGATAATCAGAACCTTGTTCATCGCTCTTCTCCGTTCGTCAAGGATGGCCCGGGCGGGCAACAAGCGCCGCGTCCTTCAGGCCGGATTAAAAAGTAACTGCGCATATTAACATCGTTTCCCGGCAAATAATAACAGATTTTTCCCCCATGGCAGGGGATGGGGGGCGAAACCGGCCCGATCTTCACCGGATGCGCTATGCTTGAGGAAACGTCCCTGGAGAAACCGCCATGCCCCGCCTTTTTCGCTTCCTCGAACCGACCTTCTTTGCCGGGCTGATCGACGATCCCTGCCTGGTGATCCGCGACCGCCCCATCCACCAGAGCATTCTCATCGACTGCGGCGCCCTGCACCACGTTGCCAAGCGCGAGATGAAACCGGTGCGCGCCATCTTCGTCAGCCACGCCCACATGGATCACTTCATGGGCTTCGACGCCTTTCTCCGCCAGGTCCACGCCAGCCCCCGCACCGTCGAACTCTTCGGCCCGCCGGGGATGGCCGAGCGGGTGGCGGCGCGCCTCGCCGGCTACGACTGGAACCTGGCCGAACCCTACTGGTGCACCCTATTGATCCGTGAAGTCCACCCGGAACAGTTGATCTCCGTCCACTTCTCCGGCCCGGAAGCTTTTCGCCGACACGAATTAGGCGCGACACCCCGCGCGGGGAGGGTCATCTACCGCCACAACCATCTGGAAGTGGCGGCGGAAATCCTCGATCACGGCATCCCGGTCCTCGCTTTTCGCGTCTGGGAACGAAAAGTCTTCGCCCTGGATGGAGCCAAACTGGCGGCGCTCGGCCTGGTGGCGGGGGATTGGCTGGCGGAACTGAAACGGCGCTTTTTCGAGGATTGGCCGGAAACCGGGCCGCTCCGCATCACCAGGAGCACGGCGCAAGGTCTGCGGGAAGAAAACGTCGCTGATGCGGAGGTCTTTTACCGGCAAATCCGTGGCACGGCGACGATCCCAAGCCTCGGCTACCTCACTGACTGGGGCTCGTCGCCGGAAAACCTGGAGAAGGTCCGGAATTTTATGGCCGGGGTCGACCTGCTGGTCGGCGAGTGCGCCTTTCTGCAGGCAGAAACCCACAAGGCCCGCGCCTCCCGCCACCTCTGCACCGCCGACTGGAATCTCCTCCTCGCCGAACTGCGCCCGCGCGCTTTTTTGCCCATGCACCTCTCCAAAACCTACCTGGGGCGCAGCCTCGAACTCTACGAAGAACTCGCCCCGCCCCCCGCAACGAAGATCATCACCCTCCCCGAACACCTCGCCCCCCGCCCTCTGCACGCCCATGAAGCCCGGGCGCTGTCTCGCGCGTTGCGTCGTTGAAGAAAAAAAACGGCGGCTACATTCCCGGTTCGATCCGCCGCACCTCCGTCACCCAAGGCTCAAGGCGCCTGCCCCAACGGACATCGACCTCGTAGCGCGGTTCGGGCGGCTCGGCGGGGCTGTCGTGGCGATAGTTGAAGAGGGGGCCCGAGGGGGCGAGGTCGAGCAGCGGCGCGTTAAGATTCAGGGGCACGTGCAGTTCGGCGACCAGCAAAGAATCAATCATGCCGCCTGTTTTGTCCCGGCCCTCTTCGTGGACGGAGGTCGCGCGCGCCAGGGCGGGGACGATCAGGTAGCGGCGATTGTCCGGATAGCGTTGCCGCAAAGGGCCGGGATCGAGGCCGGCGGCGACGGGAAACAGACGCGAGCCGGAATAGAGCCCGTGCTTCAGCGAGTTCCTCTGCCCGACAATCTGGTCTTCCTGCGTTTCGCCCCGTTTCAGGGATTCTTCCAATTCCAGCAATTTCCTCTCTTTTTCCTCTTGGAAGCGTCGCCAGGCCTCGCCTTCGTATTCGAGAACGACAAATACCTGTTTCGGCAAGGGTTGACGAATCGCATCGGACCCTTCGCGTTTCTCCGGTACGCTCATCCCGAGTTCGGTCAACTTGGCGGCGTCGAACCACGTTTCGACGGCGGCGTCCCAATTCCATTCCAGACGCAGCGAAACCCCACTGTTTTCCTCGCGGCCATATCCGCCGACCAGTGGTAGTTCCCGTTCGCTGAGGGTCATCGCCGCCTCGGGTTCATCGGCGCGATTGTATGCCACGCCGGTCAGCGCCAGGGCGTTGACCGCGAGCACCAGGGCAAGGGCCGGCCAAAGATGAAAACGCTTCATGGGCGTGCCTCCCAACGGCTGCCGCGCAGCCGTTGCAGTACCAGCAGCAGGCCGATGGCGACCAGGCCGAGCAGCAGAAAAAATAGGTATTTGGGCAGCCAGTCCCACCACCAGTCGAAGAATTTGGTGTACAGATACAACACGAAAAAGGTCGCGCCGAGATTGGTTACGCCGGTCCAGCGGCGGCGGATGCCCAGGGCGATGACGGCGGCGGCGAGTGCGAAACCGGCGGTCTGATATCCGTATTCGATGATTTTTGGCGACCCGTAGAGGTAGCTGGAGCCGCCCCAGTTGGCGAGGATGAGGATGGCGATGAAGACGGTCAGCAGGCCGAAAATCCGGTAGCTGTTGGCGAACTGGGGATGACGGCGATGGGGGATCACGGGAACCAGGGACAACAGCGCGCCGGCGGCGATGAAGTTTTCCGGCCGCTCGCCGAAGGAGAGCCAGTAGCAGCCGCTCCAGGTGCCGACGGTGGCGGCGAGAAAGGCCAGCAGGCAAAGCATGCAGGCGATCAGCATGAGTCGCAGGCCGTAGCCGTAGGCGAGCAGCAGGGCGAAAGCGCCCCAGGCGAGAAAGGCGTTCTGGCTCGGGGTGATGTTGAAAATCTGACCGATAACGGAGAGGTTGAGAATAAAACAGGTCAGGGCGACCAGGGCGAGGATGCCGGTGAAATAGCCGGAGCGTTCCCGACGGGCGGCAAAGTCGGCGGCGATCGTGGCGAGCAACGGCGCGGCGATCAGGATGGCCACTTGCGCCGAGGTTGCGAGCAGTCCCCAGAAGCGGTAGAAAAAGAAGAAAATCGCCGCTGAAATGGCCAGCGCGCCGAGCAGGGAGACAATGCGCATCCCCCAGGAAAGCTGTTTTTCCGTCCCGGTCACGTCGACATCGAAAAGCCGCGCCAGCTCGCGCTGCAATCCCCGGTGGTAGGTGTCGAGTCGGCGACGTTCCTCTTCCGTCAGCGACAGCAGCCCTTCCGATTCAAGCTGCGCCAACTCCTCCCGAAACGCCAGCATCCGGTCAACACGTTGTTGTGCTTCGTCTTTATTCATAGAGTTCCTTATCACTGGATACGATGTCGAGCATATGTCATTTTCCAAACCAGTTTGCCGACACAATGACCATGAGCCGTTGGCAGCGCGGCGCAACCCGGGTTCACCGGACCGGCGTCCATTGAGTTGGGGATGGTTTCTCTTTTAAGTGGGTTGTTGCGAGGGGTGGGGAGAGGCCTGCCGGGTCGGGAGAGTGGCAGCTTTCCGAAAGGGCGAATGTGGCCGGCTCCTGCTTAATTAAGGACACGCATAAATCGGCGTGACTATAGGCAGGACATTAGCGATTGTCAATAAGCTGTTTATTCGGCAGGATTTTATTGCCTTGCCCTGGCTTCTTTGCTAAAGAGGACGGATGAAAACGACCTGGTACGAAATACGAATCGATGTGCCGGCGAGCGGGCTCGACCTGGTGTGCAATGAACTGGGGGAGCTCGGCTGCGCCGGGATTACTGTCGAAGAGCGGACGCTGGATACCTTCGTCGCCCCCGATCCCGACGCCGACGCGCCGGAGCGCTACGGCATCAGCGCCTACTTTCCCACCGAGGGGGATGAGACGGCCCTGCGGGTGCAGGTGACGGAGCGCCTCGAATGGCTGGGCCCCCTGGCTCCGGGACTGTTGCCCCTCTCCCTGCAATGTCGGCCGGTCCAGGAACAGGACTGGGCTGAGGGCTGGAAACAGCACTTCAGCGCGACACGCATCGGGCGGCGGCTGATTGTCAAGCCGACCTGGGAAGACTGGTCCCCCGTCGCCGACGAGGTGGTGGTCAATCTCGATCCCGGCATGGCCTTCGGCACCGGCACCCACGGCACTACCCGCCTTTGCCTGGAGGCCCTGGCCGGTCTCTACGATGAGCCCCCCGTGCCGACGCGGGTTCTCGATGTCGGCACCGGCAGCGGCATCCTCGCTATCGCCGCCGCCGCCCTCGGCGCCCGGCGGGTGCTGGGCTGCGACATCGAGGAGGAATCCTGCCGCGTCGCCCGGGAAAATGTCGAACTGAACGGGGTCGGCGACCGGGTGGAGATCACCGGCGCCCCTCTGGAGTCGTTGGAGGGCGATTTCGCGGTGATCCTGGCCAACATCCTGGCCGAGGAAAATATCCGTCTCGGCGATGAACTGAACCGGCGTCTGGCCTCCGGCGGCACCCTGATCCTCTCCGGCATCCTGCGGGAAAAGGAATCCCTGGTCACCCAGGCTTTTGCCCGTTATGACCTGCACGGCCCGGAAGTCACCCGTGAAGCCGAGTGGGTCTGCCTCCGCTACCAGAAGCCCGCCTAGTTTTTCCACCCGAACGTCGGCTGCTGTTGCCGGAAAGACCGATGCAGCGTTTTTTTGTTCCCCCCGAACTTATCGCCGGCGACGAAGGCCTGCTGCCCGAGGACGTCGGCCATCACCTCGGCCGGGTGCTGCGGCTGCCGCCGGGCGAGGAACTGTTCCTCCTTGACGGCGCGGGCACGGTCTGCCGGGCCCGTCTCCTCGCTTTCGGGCCGCGCGGCGCCCAGATCCGGGTGCTGGAGCGCTGGCACGAGGCCGAGCACGGCCTGCCCATTCATCTCATCCAATCCCTGCCCAAGGCCGACAAGCTCGAACTGGTGTTGCAGAAGGGGACCGAACTGGGAATCACCGTCTTCTCCCCGGTTCTCAGCGAACGCGGCGTGAGTCATCCTGTTGACAGCCGTCAGGCAAAACGTCACCAGCGCTGGACAAAAATTGTCCGCGAAGCCGCCCGTCAGTGCCGCCGTCCCGTCATCCCCCAGCTCGATGAAATCCAACCCCTGTCCCTGGCGCTCGAGTCCTGCGCCGAGCCCCTGCGCCTGATGCTGTGGGAAGAGGAGAGCCGCCCCCTCGCTGAGGTTCTGCCGCCCTCCCCGCCCTCGGCGGTGGCGTTGCTGGTCGGCCCCGAAGGCGGCTTCAGCCCGCGGGAAGCGGAACTGGCCCGAAATTTCGGATTTCTGCCGGTACGCCTCGGCCCGCGCATTCTGCGCAGCGAAACGGCGGGATTTGCGGTGGCAAGCATCTTGCAGTACATTTATGGAGATCTGGGCGCGCCGGTGGCCTGAGCGCCGGTTCGTTGGTTGACGAAAGGAGCCCCTATGAAATGTCCGAAATGCGGTTATCACAGCTTCGAGTATCTGGAGCGCTGCCGAAAGTGTGGCAATGACCTTGCCGCCTTCAAGTCCAAGTTCAATCTGCGCAGCCTGATTTTCCCCAAACGTCAGAGCGGGGCGGTCGCGCCCGCCGCCACTAGAGAGAACTTTGCCTTCGAAACGGAGCCGTCGGCACCGGTAGCGGCGGCCGCCGTGACCGCCGTCGCGACGACGGCCGCAAACGCGACAGCAGCGAATGCGACCGATTTCGGTTTCGACTTCATGGATGAAACACCCGGCGCCGACGAGAGCTCGCAGATCCCCGCCAGTGCCGAATCTCCCTTCCCGGACGAGGTCGCGCCTTCTGCCGGCAAGGGGGCCTTCGATAATGAAGCCTTCGATTGGAATGCCGAAGACGAAGCCCTGAAGGAAGCGACCGGCGGCGATGAGGTGGAGGATGCCGTCGACGCAGCCGCCGGCGATGAAAGCTTCGGGCTCGACCTCTCCTGGGATACGGAGTTGCCGGTGCTGGAACAAGCGGCGGCGGTTGAACCGGAAGATCCGTCCGATCCCCTCGACATGGATAGCCTTTCCGATTGGGACTTCGAGGGCGAGGCCCCTGTTCCCGAAACGGAAACTGTCAAAACCAAGGGGCAGGAGGCCCCCCGCGACCCTTTTGAGGTGCGGGAGCCGGGGATGGAGAGCCCGGTTCCCGAAGTTGATCTCCAGACCCTTTCCCTGGCATCCCTCGCGCCCGCCGGGACGGCGGAAGGTTCAGCGACCGCTGCCATGACGAGCGCGGCTGTTGCGGTCGCCGAGGTTCTGCCTGCGGCTGCTCTGGAGGTTGCCGTCACGGCCGAGAACGACGAGTCCAAAGTCGCCTCCAGCCTTCCCCGGGCCTTGGCCCTGGGAGTGGACCTACTCCTTTTGGGCGGCGTCATCCTGCTCTTTCTCGTCGCCGGGGAACGAGCGCTGACGCCGGGAGCCTCCGACCGCCTCCTGCCCACCTCCGAATCCCTGCTGCGCTTGGCCATCCCCTATTTTCTGGTCGGTTTTTCCCTGAGCTTCGGTTATTTCACCCTCTTCCACTTCCTGGTCGGCCAGACTCCCGGCAAGATGCTCTTGCGTCTGCGGGTCGAGACGGAAAACGGCTCCCCGCTCGATCTGCCCCAGGCTTTTTTGCGCAGCACCGGCGGGCTCTTCGCCCTGCTGACCGGCGGCTTGGGCTTTCTCGGCATTCTCTCGGCGCGGCGGCGGGGCTGGAACGACCGGTTCGCCGGCACGCGCGTAGTGGCGGCCATGCCGGAGGGTGAGACGACGGAATAACTGCCCGGTGAAGAAAGTGAAGAAGCGGAAACGACGAAGCGCGCTCCAATGGGGCGCGCTTCGTTCTTTTTCAGCCTTGGCGCAGCTGGATAAAGGAATCAAGGTCAGGACAGCGCAGGTAGGGATTGTGCTCCAACTCGAAGGCGATGGTCGAAACCGGCTGCGGTCCATAGTCGTGGCCGGGATAGACCCGGGTTTCGGGGGGGAGGGCCGCAAGGCGGCGCAGGCTGCAATAGAGCTGCCGGAGATCACTGCCGGGGAGGTCCGCCCGCCCGCAACGGGTGACGAAGAGGGTGTCGCCGGTCACGATCAGGCCCGACGCGTACAGGCAGATGGAGCCCGGGGTATGGCCGGGGGTGTGCAGGACCTCGATCGTCCCTTCGCCGAGGGCGATCCGACTCCCCTCATCAAGGCGCAGGTCGACCTGAGGGAGATCGAGGGGATGTCCGGCAAGCTTCGCTCCGGTGGTCGACAAAACGGAGTCGTTGCCGGCGACGTGATCCCGATGGCCGTGGGTGTTGATGAGCAGTTTCAGCTTGACGCCGAGTTGCCCGGCTTGCTCCAGCAGGCGGTCGGGGGCGAAGGAGGGGTCGACCGCCACCCCCTCGAGGGTAGCGGGGCAGTAGATCAGGTAGGCGAAGTTGGCCATCTCGCCGGCGGCGATCTGGACCACCTTCAGTTCGCTTACAGCCACTCGGGAACCTTCGGCTCTTCATAGCCGACCTTGCGGATTTCCCCGTCGATAACCTGGAAGATGTCGCCGGTTTTGAGCACTTGCCAACGGTCCCCCTCGTCGGGGGGCAAGGGGAACTCGCGGCTACCAAGATAGACGTCGTCGCCGCCGATCATCCCCCACCAGTCGAGAGCGCCGGTCTGCCAGACCTTGGTCTTGAGATTAAAAGCCATGGGGTTTTCTCCTTTATATTGAATTCGCTTGGGTTTTCAAGGATAGCACGAAATGCGCGATCCGCTCGCCGGCGGGTTTTGTCCTTGTGACCCCCCGGTACATCGCTTATAATTCAGTTCTCTCTTTTTCTCAACCAAAACCGGGGCAAGGAGCCTTTTCTTCATGAGATTCGCGAAAATGCACGGTGCCGGCAACGACTACGTCTATGTCAACGGCTTCGCGGAAACGGTGGCCGACCCGGCGGCGTTGGCCCGGGCGGTCAGCAACCGCCAGTTCGGTATCGGCTCCGACGGCCTGATCCTTATCCTGCCGTCCGATGTGGCCGATGTGCGCATGCGCATGTTCAACGCCGACGGCAGCGAGGCGGAAATGTGCGGTAACGGCATCCGCTGCGTGGCCAAGTATGCCTACGATCACGGCCTGGTGACGAACAAGGATATCCGCGTCGAGACCGGAGCCGGGGTCAAACCCTTGCAACTCTTCACCAACGCCGCCAATAAGGTCGAGGGGGTACGGGTCAACATGGGCCGGCCGGTGCTGCAACGCTCCCGGATTCCCATGACCGGCCCCGAGGCCGAGCAGGTGGTGGCGGAATCCCTCGCCGTGCTCGATCGAACCTTCGCGATCACCTGCGTCTCCATGGGCAATCCCCATTGCGTGGTCTTTGTCGATGATGTCGACGCCTTTCCCGTTGAGCTCTACGGTCCGGCCATCGAGAACCATCCCAGCTTTCCCCGCCGGATCAACGTCGAGTTCGTCCAGGTCCTCTCCTCCGGCGAGGTTCGCCAGCGGACTTGGGAGCGGGGCGCCGCCGAAACCCTGGCCTGCGGCACCGGCGCCTCGGCGGTAACCGTGGCCGGAGTGCTCACCGGCCGCACCGACCGTCGGCTGATCAACCACCTGCGCGGCGGCGATCTGGAGATGGAATGGGCCGAGGACGGCGACATCTACATGACCGGCCCGGCGGTGCAGGTTTTCGAGGGAGACTATCAACCCCAATGAATTGCCCCATGTGTACCCGCTGGCAGGACGAACCGGAGCTGCGCGTGGCCGAGCTGGAGCACTGTTACGTGCAGCTCAACCGCGACCAGTTTTTTCCCGGCTACTGCCTGGTTTTCGCTAAAAAGCACGTGACCGAACTCTTTCATCTCGACCCGGCGACGCGCGCAGGCCTCATGGAAGAGGTCAACCAGGTGGCGGCGGCCCTCGCCGACGTCTATCGGCCGAGCAAGATGAATTATGAACTGCTCGGCAACATGGTCCCACACATGCACTGGCATCTGGTGCCGCGCTTTATCGACGACCCCCTCTGGCCGCGCCCGATCTGGAGCGAACCCCACGCGGAAAAGGCCCTAAACCCAAGCGATTACCAAGAAGCCGCCGGCCGGATCCGCCGCGCCCTGGGACTTTGACCGCCATGCTCCTGTTCGATCTCGACAATACCCTTTACTCCCCGGAACGAGAGCTCTTCTCTCTCATCGACGTGCGCATCAACCGCTACATGAGCGAGGTGGTGGGCATCCCCGCCGCCGAGGTCGATGGCCTGCGCCGCCGCTACTGGGCCGAGTACGGCGTGACCCTGCAAGGGCTGATCCGCCACTACCGGGTCGATCCCGAGGATTACCTCGATTACGTCCATGATGTCGACGTCGCCTCCCGGCTCGATCCCGATGCCGAACTGCGCCTTGCGCTGCAACAGTTGCCCCAGCGCAAGGCGGTCTTCACCAACGGCTCCACCGGTCACGCCGAGCGGGTGCTGGCGCGGCTCGGCCTGCGCGACCAGTTCGAGTGCATCTTCGACATCCGTGTCGCCCGCTACCAGCCCAAACCCTTTGCCGCCCCCTATCATCAGGTCGTCGCGGAACTGGGGGTCGATGCCCGCGACTGCACCATGATCGAGGATTCCCTGGAAAACCTGCGCACCGCCAAGGCGTTGGGTATGAAGACCGTGCTCGTCGGCGCCGGTCCGGAGGCGGATTTCGTCGACGTGCGCATCGACCGCGCGGCGCAGGTGCCGACCGCCCTCGCCGGCCTGCAAGCCCTGCCCGCCCCCTTCTGATGCCAGCCTGTTCGCACCCTCTCGGCGCCCACATGTCCATCGCCGGCGGCCTGGACCGAGCGTTTGCCCGGGCGGAGACGGTCGGCGGCACGGCCCTGCAGATCTTCACCAAGAACGCCGGCCAATGGCGGGGCAAAGCCATCGACGATGCCGCCGCCCGGGCCTTTAGTGCTGCCTGGGGAAAAAGCGCCATCGGGCCGGTCCTCGCCCACGCCG
>DIVU01000193.1 GCA_002423365.1 Desulfuromonadaceae bacterium UBA6124
CGGTTCCTTCGTCACCGCATCCTACGATCTAAAATAAGATCCAGAATTATTTTAACTTGCATACATATCGTAAAACAAAACCGAATGGAGGAAAAATCAAGGGGGCCTTCTCGGTGTCCTCTGTGCGCTCTGTGGTGATGATTGATGGACCGAATCATCCCGCCACATGCCGTTGACTCCCCCCGGCTGAAAGAGTATAAAGCAACGGACTTTCGTCGGAGTTTCCCGTGGATAAACGCATTGCCTGCCATTGTTGCGACCTGCTGCACGAGGTTCGGCCCCTGCCCCCCGGCGGGGTCGCGCTCTGCGCCCGTTGCGGGGCAATTCTCTACCGCTACAAGCGCAATCCCCTCGACCGCACCCTGGCCCTCGCCCTCACCGGCCTGATCCTCTTCATCGTCGCCAACACCTTCCCCTTTCTCGCCATCGAAAAAGCCGGGCTGACCCGGCAGATGACCCTGGCGACGGGGATTTTTGAGCTGTACCGGGAAGAGGTCTATCTGGTGGCGGCGCTGGTCGCGCTAACCACCTTGCTGCTGCCGCTGGTGGAACTGTGCGCCCTGCTCTATGTTTTCGCCCCCCTGCGCCTGGGCCGCCGCCCGCGCCTGCTGGCGCCGGTCTGGCGGGTGATGGCGCGGGTGCGGGCCTGGAGCATGATGGAAGTCTTCATGCTCGGCATTCTCGTGTCGCTGGTGAAACTGGCGAGTATGGCGACGATCGTGCCGGGGGTGGCGGTTTACGCCTTCGGCGCGCTGATCGTCGTCCTCACCGCCGCCTTCGCCGCCATCGACCCGCACCTGGTCTGGGAAGCGCTGGAGAAGCACTGATGGCGCTGACCGCGAAAGAGGCCGGATTGGCCGCCTGCCATGTCTGCAACCGGCTGATCCCCGTCGGAGAGCTTGCCGCCACCGGGCACCGCTGCCCGCGCTGCGGCGCCGGCGTGCATGGGCGCAAGACCGACAGCCTGGCGCGCTGCTGGGCGCTGGTGCTGGCAGCGGTGATCTTCTACTTTCCCGCCAATCTGCTGCCGATGACCCATACCGGCTTTCTCGGCAAGGTGCAGAGCGACACCATCATGAGCGGGGTGCTCTATTTCTTCGCTTCGGGCAGCTGGCCCATCGCCCTGGTCATTTTCATCGCCAGCGTCTTCGTCCCCCTGCTCAAGCTGCTGGTGCTCGCCTACCTGCTGATTTCGGTGCAACGGCGAAGCCATTGGCGGCCGGCGGAACGCACCCGCCTCTACCGCATGACCGAAATCATCGGCCGCTGGTCGATGGTCGACATCTACGTGGTGACGATCCTCGTCGCCCTGGTCAAACTCGGAGCGCTGGCCAACATCGAAGCCGGCCCCGCCGCCCCCCATTTCGCCCTGGTGGTGGTCCTGACCATGTTCGCCGCCATGGCCTTCGATCCGCGATTGATCTGGGATCGGATGGGGGAAGAAACGGATGGTAGGGAGGATTGACCGGTAGGGGCGCAACATGCTGCGCCCTTACGTCCGCCCCCAAATAGCTTTTCAAGGATAAAACACCCCATGAACGAAACAACCGAACAACCGCAAGCGGCCGAGGTGGTGGTAAAGCACCGCCGGTTGCCGTCGCTGATCTGGATCATCCCCATCGTCGCCGCCGTCATCGCCGCCTGGCTGGCGGTGAAGGCGGTCAACGACCGGGGGCCGGTGATCACCATCCGCTTTGACTCGGCCACCGGCCTGGAGGCGGGCAAGACCAAGATCCGCTATCGGGATGTGGATATCGGCCTGGTCGAGGCGGTGCGCCTGGACGAAGATTTGACCCATGTGCTGGTCTCGGTCCGCATGGACCGCCGCGCCGCCCCCTTTCTGGTCGAAGGCACCCAGCTCTGGGTGGTGCGGGCGCGGGTTGCCGCCGGCGAGGTCTCGGGGCTGGGCACCCTCTTTTCCGGCGCTTACATCGCCCTCGCCCCCGGCCAGGGGGGAACCCCGACCGACCATTTCATCGGCCAGGAGACCCCGCCGGCGCTCACCGGCGACCAACCCGGGCGCACGTTCATTCTCAAGACCAAGCGCCTCGGCTCCCTCGATGTCGGCTCCCCCGTCTATCACCGGCAGATCCAGGTCGGCCGGGTCATCAGCTACCACTTGAGCGACACCAGCGACGAGATCGAGCTCGGCATCTTCATCGAGGCGCCGCACCATGAACGGGTGCGAAACGGCACCCGCTTCTGGAACGCCGACGGCTTCGATTTTGCCCTCGACGCCAACGGTCTGCGGGTCGACAGCGAATCGCTCTTGACCATCATCTCCGGCGGTATCGCCTTCGCCCTGCCCGACC
The DNA here is from genome assembly GCA_002423365.1 of Desulfuromonadaceae bacterium UBA6124. GTDB lineage: Bacteria > Desulfobacterota > Desulfuromonadia > Desulfuromonadales > Trichloromonadaceae > Trichloromonas. The sequence goes on from DIVU01000193.1 coordinate 2,313, forward strand.
CGGCCAATGCCGGCGACATCGCCGGGGAGAACAGCCAGTTCATCCTTTACCCCAACCGCCGCGCCTCGATGGAGCCGGTGCATCACCTGAAGCAGCGCTACCTGCTCTACTTCAACGAGTCGGTGCGTGGGCTCGCGCCCGGCGCCCCGGTGGAGTTTCGCGGCATCCGCGTCGGTCAGGTCGTTTCCGTCGAACTCGAAT
>DIVU01000320.1 GCA_002423365.1 Desulfuromonadaceae bacterium UBA6124
CAGCCGTTACCGCCTGCCCCCCGGGAAGACTTTCATATTAAAGGCGCTCCGGCGCCAAAGATCAAGCCTTGGTCGGCGTTTCCCCGGGCGCGGTACCGAAAATACGCGGCACCAGGCGGATATACCAGGCCGCCGACTGAATCTGGATGACGTAGGCCAGGGCGATAAGTAGAGCGATGGTCGACCCCTCCTTGCCGAAGGCGGTCATGGCGATGGCCAGAGCGATGGAAAGGTCGCGCATGACCACGCCGAAAACCATGGCGATGGCATCTTCACGACGGAAGAAGAACTTGCCGATGAGCGACAGCAGCACATAGGAGAGCACATAGAAGATCGCCAACGGGATGAGAATCTTCAGGATATCCGCAGGGTTGGCGAGGATCGTCTTGGCCTTCAGGGCCATGGCGACAAAGGCGATCAACGTTACCCCCAGCGCCGAAAAGGGCGGAAACATCGGGCTGTAGACCTCGGCCCAGGCCTTCTGCCCATGCTTTTTACGCAGATAGTTCTGGGTCAGAAGTCCCACCACCAGTGGCAGAAAGACGAAGAGGCAGATCTGCTGAAACATGTGCAGCATATCCACATCGACCGTCGCCCCCATGAAGACCTTGGTATAGACCGGCGCCGCCAGGGCGCCGATGAGCAGACCGAAGACCAGCATCTTGGTCGCCGCTTCCTTGTTCCCCTTGGCGAAGCCGGTCCAGGAGATGGTCATGCCCGAGGCCGGCAAGACCCCGATGAGAAAGAGCCCCACCGCCCAGAGTCCGTATTTGGCCTCGGCCCCGGTGAAAAAGAGCTTGCCGAGAATGAAGACGACGAGCGGAATCAGCACAAAGTTGATCAGTTGGGTCACGATCTGCAAACGCAGGTCGGAACCGGTGAAAACCGAGCGCACGTTGAGGGTCGCCATCATCGGATAGACCATCAGGAAGGTGATGGGGATAATGAGATTTTTCAGGGGAGAGGCATCGAAAAGATAGCCGCCGGCGAGCAGGCCGAGAATCATCGATACGGGAATCGCCAGGGCCAGGTTTTTCTGGAGGATTTTCAAAAAATTGAGCATGGTTCGTTCTCCTCGGGGGTCCGCGTGGCGGGCCCGAAGCCAGGGGTCGTGAGAAATGGACGTTTTTTATCCGCCCATTAAAGGGCTTCCTCGATCATCGTGCGAATCGCGCCGTAGGTCTGCTCCAGGGACTCGGGGAAGGCCGCATCGCCGGGGATCAAAGCGGCAATCAGTTCCTTGCTGTAGTAAAGAAAACGGACCTCGGTCGCGCCGTCTTTACTGAAAGCAATAACGAACTTGGGCATGAGCGGAGCGCGCTCGATGTTGGTCTGGAAACTCTGGGAAGACTTGTCCGGCTTGCAGATCTGGATCATGTGCAGATCGAATTCTTCCGGCATCGGCACCTTGTGCTCCCGGTAGATCTCGGCCATGGCCATGATGTCCCGGTTGTGAATGCTGAAGCCGCGCTTGACGGCGGCTTTTTCGAGATCGGTGACAAAACTGTCGAGGGGTTTCGAGGAATGCGCCCGGTAGATTTCCGCTGGATTCATGGAGTGGCTCCCTTGGGTTGATTTGTGTATATGCACAATATTGACTTTAACATTCAATTGTCAATATATATTTTCTTCGCCATAAAAAAAGCATCCTCCATTCCTTTCCTTTTCCCGCCCCCTCCCCTATAATGCCGCGACCAAGGAGCCTTCTTCCCATGAATCAAAGCTTTACCGCCGAAGCCCGCCTGTTGTTGCGCCACGCCATCGCGGCGGCGATGGGCAACGAGGTCTTTTTTCTCGGCCGCGCCGACAGCGAAGGGCGCGTCTGCGATGCCGAGGTTCTGGCCCGGGGCAACGCCGAGGCGGCTCCGGCCATTCTCCAGGTCTGCCGCCACGGCGACGTGGTCATCCACAACCACCCTTCGGGAAACCTCCGGCCGTCCCGGGCCGACATCGAAATCGCCGGGCGTCTCGGCGAATTGGGGGTCGGTTTCTTCATTGTGGACAACCCTGTGGAAAATGTGTACAGGGTGGTGGAACCCTTCGCGCCCCACCGGGAAGAGGTGGTGGTGCCGGAGCGCATCGACGGGATTCTCGGGCCGGAAGGACTGGTGGCCCGCGCCCTGCCCGATTACGAAGACCGCCCGGAACAGCTGCGCATGGCCTTCGCCGTAGGCGAGGCCTTCAACCACGGCCGCCTGGCGGTGATCGAGGCCGGCACCGGCACCGGCAAAAGCCTCGCCTATCTGGTACCGGCCATCCTCTGGGCGCTGGCCAACCGCGAACGGGTGGTGGTCTCGACCAACACCATCAATCTCCAGGAGCAACTGATCCGCAAGGATCTCCCCTTTCTGCGCCGGGCCACCAACCTGGAATTCAGGGCGGTGCTGGTCAAAGGGCGCGGCAACTACTTCTGCAAACGCCGGGCGGAAACGGCCCGGCTGGAGCCGGGACTCTTCGAGGAGGAACTGAGCGGCGAACTCAGCGCCATCCTCGACTGGGCCGAACGGACCGGCGACGGCTCCAGGGAGGAACTTCCCTTTCTGCCCAAAGAGCAGGTCTGGGAAGAGGTGCGTTGCGAAATCGACCAGTGCGCCCGGGTGCGCTGTGCCCATTACGCCGGCTGCTTTTTCCACAAGGCGCGGCGACTGGCGGCCCAGGCCGACCTGCTGGTGGTCAACCACGCCCTGCTTCTCTCCGACCTGGCACTGCGCATGGCCACCGACAACTACACGACCGCCGCCGTCCTTCCTCCCTTCGACCGCATCATCCTCGACGAGGCTCATCACCTGGAGGATGTCGCCACCAATTTCCTCGCCGGCCAGGTGACGCGCTTCTCCTTCAGCCGCCAACTCGGCAAGCTGCGACATCCGCGCAAGCCCGAGCGGGGTCTGCTGCCGCGCTTCCTCAATGCCCTGGCTCGGGAACTGCCGGAGAACGAGGACCGCCTTTACCGGGAACTGCACGGCCAGGTTGAGGAACTGCTCAGCGCTTGCCAAGCGCTGGGGGAGCAGGCGGTTTCCGGCCTGGAGGCTATCGGCGAGGAACTGGCCCAGGCCCTCGGCAAGACCATCGGCCCCGGCGAGGCCCTCAAGCAGCGACTGGTTCCCGCCTTCACCGCCACCGCCGCCTGGGAATCGATGCGCGAGCGCGTCCGCGAACTGATTCAGGCCGGTGACGGGCTCGGCCAAAAGCTGCGCGAGCTGCTCAAGGCCTGCGAGGCCCTGCCTGAGGCGACCCTGGAGCAGCTACATGGGCAGCTGCTCGACCTGCGCGCCCCGGCCGGCCGCCTGGAGGGGATCGCCGGCGACCTGCGCGCCTTTCTCGCCGAGGATCCGGAGACCTGCGCCTGGCTGGAAGTGGGCCAGGGGCGCATCGGTCGCGGCATGGGGATCGTCACCCGGTTGCACACCGCCCCTCTAGCCGTCGCCGGGTCTCTGAAACAAGGAATCTACGACCGCTACAAGACGGTGGTCATGACCAGCGCCACCCTGACCGTCGGACAATCCTTCCGCTATTTCGAGGAACGGGTCGGCCTCGACCGCACCGAACCGGGACGGCTCAGCGAACTGCTCCTCGCCTCCCCCTTCGATTTTGCCCGCCAGGCGCTCCTTGCCATCCCCACCGACCTCCCCGAGCCGGGGCGTCCGGGCTATCCCGAACAGGTTCGCGATCTCACCGAACAGGCGATCCTTGCCGCCGGCGGCCGCAGCTTCGTCCTCTTCACCGCCTATTCCCTGTTGCGGCGGGTCCATGGCGAACTGGCACCGGTCCTCGGCGCCCGGGGCTATCATTGCCTGCGCCAGGGGGAAGACAGTCGCCATCGGCTACTCAAGACCTTCCGCGACGACCCGGCCAGCGTCCTTTTCGGCACCGATTCCTTCTGGGAGGGGGTGGATGTGCCGGGGCGGGCGCTGGAACAGGTGATCATCACCCGGTTGCCCTTCAAGGTGCCGACGGAACCGGTGCTGGAAGCGCGGGCCGAGGCGATCGAGGCACAGGGCGGCGATGCCTTCATGGACTACACCGTCCCCCAGGCGGTCATCAAGTTCAAGCAGGGCTTCGGCCGCCTCATCCGTCACCGCGATGATCGCGGGGTGGTGCTCATTCTCGACACGCGGGTGGTGAAAAAGGGCTACGGCCGGATCTTTCTGCGCTCCCTGCCGGCGGCGCGCACCCTGACGGCACCGAAGGCGGAAATCCTGGAAGCCATGCGCGCCTTTTTCCGGCAAGAGGACGGTCCAAAATAAAAGCGGGAACCCCTGGTGAGATTCCCGCTTTCGACGATTTGGGCCAATTATAGTGGGTAGACTAGCCGATGAGATCCTCCATGATCTTGATCGCCGGGCAGATCCCCCGCGCTTTCTGCTCCTCGCGCCAACGGGCCGCCTCGCAACGCTCACCGGCGATGCGCCGCAGGGTTTCCCAGCGCTCCGGTGAAAAACCCGCGAAATCGTAAGCCGCTGTTCCCAGATTCAACTTTTGTTGATGCATCCCCGTCATCTCCTCGTCGCTTGCCCCCGATTCGGAAGGCGTGTGGTTGGCACAAGAACCAGCCCCGATGCCGTATACATGAAGATAAGCTAACACGGCCCCCTTATTCCTGCAACCGCAAAACAGCGGTTTATGCCACTCAATCGGCCATTTCGGGGAAAAATTCGTCATTTGCGGGAAAAAGCCTAGGAAACCCAAGCTTACCCCTTGACCACAATCACCACGGTCGTGGTAATCTTTTATGCATATGTCGCAATGAATAACCGCGCACCAACCTCCGAACCGGACCGACCGCTCCGGTTCCTCGCATGCAAGGACCCCCCATGTCGTCCCCCATGAAAAAGTTTCTGCTCGTCTGTCTGACCCTGCTCTTCACCGCCGGCTCCGCCTTGGCCGCCCTCCCCGCCGAGGAGTTCGACATCAACCGCGCCCGGCTGCTCAGCTTCATCCTGCGCGGCCAGATCAACCAGAACCATTACAGCCAGAAGCCGATCGATGACGCCCTTTCCCGCGCCGCTTTCGATCTTTACCTCAAACAGCTCGACGGGCAGAAACGTTTCCTGCTCAAGGAAGACACCGACAAACTTGAGGTTTTCGCCACCCGGATCGACGACGAAATCAATCGCGGCCGACTGGAACTGGCCGCCCTCGGCGCCCGGATCATGTCCCTGCGTGTGGCCCAGGTAGAAAAACTGGCCGGGGAACTGATCGAGCAAAAATTCGATTTCAGCATCGATGAAAGCCTCGAAACCGATCCGGAGAAGCTCGACTTCTGTAAGGATGAGGCGGAACTGCGGGAGCGCTGGCGAGCGATCCTCAAATTCCAGGTGCTGGTCCGCTATCTGAATCTGCTTGAAGACGAAGAGGATAAAGCCAGGGCCGACGGGAAAAAACCGGCGAAAAGTGAGGCGGAGATGCTTGAAGCCGCCCGCGAAAAGGTGCGCAAAGGCAACGTCGACTTCTTCGACCGCATGCGTAAGGAGACCGAGCAGGATCACTTCGACCGCTATTTCAACGCCATCGCCCGGGCTTTTGATCCGCACACCAACTACCTGCCCCCCCAGTCGAAGGAAGATTTCGACATCAGCATGAGCGGCTCGCTGGAGGGGATCGGCGCCACCCTTCAGGAAGAGGATGGCTACATCAAGGTCATCCGCATCATCCCCGGTAGCGCCTCCAGCCGCCAGGGGCAGTTGCAGGCCGAGGACATCATCCTCGAAGTAGCTCAGGGCAAGGGCGAGCCGGTGGATGTCACCGACGCCCGCCTGCGCGACGCCGTCAGCCTGATCCGCGGCAAAAAAGGGACGGAAGTGCGTCTGACGGTGAAAAAGCCGGATGGACAGCGGTTGATCATCCCTATCATCCGCGACGTGGTGCAGATCGAGGAGACCTTCGTCAAAGGGACAATCCTGGAGGACGAAGCCGCCAAGAAGAAGTTCGGCTACATCCGTATCCCCAGCTTTTACCGCGATTTCAAGAATACGGTGCGCGGCGGCGACGGCCGCAATTCGACGGACGACGTGCGCGAGGAACTGCGGAAAATGACCAAGGCCGGCATCGATGGGCTGGTTCTCGACCTGCGCAACAACGGCGGCGGCGCCCTCACCGACGCGGTTTCCATCACCGGGCTCTTCATCGAGAAAGGACCGGTGGTGCAGATCAAGAACCGTAACGGGCGCATTAACGTTCTTTCCGATCAGGACCCCGCTATCGACTACCGCGGACCGATGGTGGTGCTGATCAACAAGTTCAGCGCCTCGGCCTCGGAGATCCTCGCCGGCGCCCTCCAGGATTACCGCCGGGCGGTGATCATCGGCAGCGAACACAGCTACGGCAAGGGGACGGTGCAGACCATGGCCGACCTCGACGCCAATCTGCCTTTCATCAACCTCGACCAATACCGCCCATTAGGGGCGATGAAGGTGACGACGCAGAAGTTCTACCGGGTAAGCGGCGAGTCGACCCAATACCGTGGCGTCGTCCCCGACATCATCCTCCCCGATCCCCTGCGCCATGTGGAAGCCGGCGAACAGTACGTCGACAACTCCCTCCCCTGGGACAGCGTCGAACACACCAGCTTCACCCCCTGGAAGACCCCCCTGGCCCTCCCCCCGCTGATCGACAGGAGCCAGGAGCGGATCGCCACGAACGAAGAGTTCACCGAAATCCTCGCTGAAACAGAACGGGCCAAGGAGCGCCGCGAACAGACCCGGCAAAGCCTCGCCCTTGAGGTGGTGCGCAAGGAACGGGAGGAGGAGAAGAAGCTGCGGACCAGCAAGCTGATGGGGCACGGTGCCATGGGCATGGACGACGATGAGGCCGACGTCAAGGAAGATCGTCGCCTTGACGACGCGGAGCGGGAGAAGGAATGGCTCAAGGAGTTGACCGAGGACCCCTACGTCGGGGAATCGCGGCGCATCCTGCTGGACATGGCGTTGCCCCTGAAAGCGAGCCCGAACAAGCCCGCCCTGGCCGATCAGAACGGCACCAAGAACTCCGTATACTCACGCCCCTAGCCCGATTCCGCAAAACCGCCGCGCCTGACAGGGCGCGGCGGTTTTGTTTCCGCCTTCCCCCCTGCGCCCGCTCACAGCCACGTATCAATTCAGATAAATTCATTCGTTGTATTCCCGGGAACGGTTCGGTAAGATGTGCCGGGACTTTTCCCGATATCGTCTTTGTACAAGGGACTTTCATGATGCAACCCACCGCTGAATTCAGTCTGCCCCAGGCGATCGGCAACACCCCCCTGGTGGAGTTGACCCGACTCGCTGCCGGCATGCCGGTTCGGATTTTCGCCAAGCTCGAAGGGAACAACCCCGGGGGCTCAGTCAAAGACCGGCCGGCCTGGTATATGTTGAAAAAGGCCGAAGAAAGCGGCCTGCTTTCCCCGGGCAAGACGATTCTCGAACCGACCTCCGGCAATACCGGCATCGCCCTGGCGATGATCGGCGCCGCCCGGGGCTACCGGGTGAAGCTGGTGATGCCGGCCTGTGTCAGCACGGAGCGCCGGGCGGTGCTCGAAGCCTACGGCGCCGAGGTGGTCCTGTCCGACGCTTGCCAGGCGACCGATGGCGCCATCCGCATGGCTCACCAGATTCTCGCCGACGATCCCGACCGCTATTACATGCCCAACCAGTACGCCAATCCCAACAACCCCCTGGCCCATTACGAAACCACCGGGCCTGAGATCTTCCGCCAGACCGCTGGCGAAATCGATGTTTTCGTCGCCGGCATGGGGACTTCCGGAACCCTTATGGGGACTGGACGCTATCTGCGCCAAGCCAAGCCCGGGGTACGCATTGTCGGCATCGAGCCGCGCCTGGGTCACAAGGTGCAGGGACTCAAGAACATGCGCGAGGCGATCGTTCCGGACATCTATCACGAAGAGGAACTGGACGAGAAGCTCACCGTCGAGGATGAGGACGCCTTCGAAACCGCTCGACGCCTGGCCCTGGAAGAAGGGATTTTCGTCGGCATGTCGAGTGGCGCGGCCATGGCCGGCGCCCTGCAAGTCGCCAAGGGAATGGCGTCCGGGGTGATCGTGGCCCTGCTCCCCGACCGTGGAGACCGCTACCTGAGCACCTCACTCTTCCGCTCCGTCTGCGCCTGCTGCCCCCCCTGATCCCGCTGATGGAGCTGCCGGAACTTCTCCGAAAATCTGTGGACAAGCTTCTCGACGCCTACTGCGCGACACACCTGTCCGCCGGTCTTCCGGGGCACTCCCGGCTGACCTACCGTATCAGCGGCAGCCGCGCTACCCTGATCGAGGAAGAATTTTCCTGTCCGGGCTGCCGCCGGCGAACGGTGCGCCCCGTGGCCCAGTTCCGCTACCATCGGGAGCTGACGCAATGGTCCCTGCATTACTACCTGGGAGAACGTCGTGCCTGGGCCTTCTACCTCAACTGCGGCCCCAGCCTGAATCTGGCCAAGATTCTGCACCATGTCGACGCCGATCCCCTACGTATGTTCTGGGTATAGCTCCGCCCCCGCCCCAGCTCTCCGCCTTGACAATCTCCCGCTTTGGGCTACAACATTTATAACCTTTTCACCCCTCTTTTATAGGAGAATGCCCGATGATCCGACGTATCCTCACCAGCATCCTGGCCATCACCGCCCTGACGGCCGGCCTCTCCTGGGGCGGCCCGGAGACCCTGCTCGAACAGAGCCGGTCCTATTTCGAACCGATTCCCGGCAGCGCCCCGGAACTGAAGGGCAATCCCGCCACCCCGGAGAAACTTCTCCTCGGGCGTATGCTCTATTTCGAACCGCGCCTTTCGGCGTCCAGCTTGATCAGCTGCCAGACCTGCCACAATGTCGGACTGGCCGGGGCCGATATGCAGGAAACCTCCGTCGGTCACGGCTGGCAGAAAGGTCCTCGCAACGCGCCGACCACCTACAACGCGGTCTTCAACACCGCCCAGTTCTGGGATGGCCGCGCCAAGGATCTGATGGAGCAGGCCAAGGGGCCGGTTCAGGCCTCCGTCGAAATGAACAACACCCCGGAGCAGGTGTTGGCAACCCTGAACAGCATGCCGGAATATGTCGAGCTCTTCAAAAAATCCTTCCCCAAGGAAAACGATTCCCTGACCTTCGACAACATGGCCCGCGCCATCGAGGTCTTCGAAGCGACCCTGCTCACCCCCAATGCCCCCTTCGACCGTTTCCTCAAGGGGGATGAAAAAGCCCTTTCCGCCGTGGAAATCCAGGGGCTCGATCTCTTCATCAACAAGGGCTGCGTCGGTTGCCACAGCGGCGTCAACATCGGCGGGACCGGCTATTTCCCTTTTGGCGTCGTGGAGAAGCCCGCGGGTGAGATCCTCCCCGAAGGCGATACCGGCCGTTTCCAGGTGACCAATACCGCCGGGGATGAATACGCCTTCCGCTCCCCGCCGCTGCGCAACGTGGCCCTGACCCCGCCTTATTTCCATTCCGGCAAGGTCTGGAGCCTGATTGAATCGGTGCGCATCATGGGTTCGGCGCAATTGGGCATCGCCCTGAACGAAGAGGAAGCCTCCGCGATCACGGCCTTCCTCGGAACCCTGACCGGCGACCAGCCGGTCATCGAACATCCGGTCCTTCCGCCGCAGACGGAGAATACCCCGCGGCCGGTCCTCATCACTCCCGGAGTTTGATGCCACTGACCATCGTTAATTTCTGATCCATTTCTGCTCAAGGGGGACACAAAACAGCGTGCCTGCCTTGAGCAGAATTTTTTCTCCGCGCCTGACACTTCCACGGATTTTTTACCCTATGACTTTTTTTCGCCTCTTGTTTCTTTGTTTCCTGCTCTTTCCTACCCTGACCCCGGCCGAGGAAACCGCCCCCCCGCCAGCAGCCGAAGAGCGGACCTTCCCCGGCGTCGCCGAGATCATCCCCAGGGCTTCACAACTCTCCGAGAACGCCATGAAGGCCGAGGCGGAAATGGCGCCCCTCGCCGACCTGACGCAGATCAGGACCGAGATGGAGGGGATCAAGTCCCGCCAGAACGAAATCATGGGGCGGGTCGCCGCCCTCGGGGAGATCGAGAATTGGACCTTCGACCGTCTTCTCGAGGTACGCGGAACGGTGGGTAACCACATGACCGGGCTGCGCCGACTCGTCGATACGCTCTCGCAACGTCTCACCCAACTGGAAACCATCCGGCAAAAATGGAAAGCGGAAGAAGACTTCTGGAAGGACTGGCGAACAACGCTCAAGAACTCGACCGAAGACGCCCCGAAAACGGCCTTTACGGAAAGTATCGCCCAGGCCCAGAAAGTCGGGGAGCGCGCCAGGGAGATCACGATTCCCCTGGTCGAGGCACAAAAAGAGGGCTCTTCCTTGCAAACCGCCATGCTCGACGTGCAGAACAAGATCGAGACGGCATTGGACAATCTGCGTAAGCAGATCTTCCAAAAGACCACCCACTCTTTTATCAGCAAGGATTTCTATCTTCAGTTCACCCCCGAGCTGTTCACCTCCACCATCAACGGCATCCTCGCAGCGACCAAAATCCAGTGGGATTTCCTTCTGGAAAAGCCCTGGGTGGCGCTGTTGCAGGTGGTCACGACAGTGCTTCTGGCCTTTTTCATTCTCCGCCATCGCAAGGGGGAACGGATCAATGAAGAATGGAAATTCATGGCCGACCACCCCTGGGCCACGGGCATTTTCGTTTCGGTGATCTCCTTCAGCTACCTTTACGGCTCCATGCCCTCCTTCTGGCGCATGGGCATCACGCTGCTGGCGGCGCTCTCCACGGCGATCCTTGTCACCGGCGTAGTCTCGAATCCCCGTAAGCGTTTGATGATCTACCTACTGGCGGTGCTGTTCACCATTACCCAGGTGCTGCAGCTGATCGCCTTTCCCGCCCCCCTTTACCGGCTTTACCTGACTGCCTTAAGCCTGCTCGGGATCCCGGTGCTGATGCTGGTCGCGCGCTCGAACCAGAAAGCCCATGACGGTCGCAAGGACTGGTTCACCCAGTCCCTGCGTTGGGGAGCGGGGATTCTGCTCGTAGCCCTGGTCGCCCAAGCCAGCGGCTATAGCAACCTGGCGGCGCGCCTGATCAACTCCTCGGTCAGCACGGTCTTTCTCGGCCTGTATTTCATCATGACCCTGCGTCTCGCCCAAGGCGCCATCCGCTTCGTCTTTGCCCATCCCGTGGTTATCCGCCATCCCTTCTTCTATCGCTACGGCGATGATCTCATCGAACGGCTGTCGACCATCGCCAAGATTTTTATCGGCGCCTATTCTTTTCTTTTGTTCTTTGTCATCTGGGGCGTCTATAACTCCGCCGGCCAAGCCTGGGATGCCTTCACCAGCATGAGTGTCAAGATTGGAGAGATGACATTTTCGCTCAACATGATCGCCCTCTTCAGCCTGGCACTCTATTTTGCCTTTACTTTCTCCTGGTTTCTGCGCTCGGTTCTTGAATCCCAGGTCTTTCCCCATCGGGATCTGGATCGCGGCGTCCGCGACGCCATCAAAAAACTGCTTCATTATGCCATTATCTTCTTCGGCTTCTTCTTCGCCATGAGACTGGCCGGAGTCGAGTTGAAGAACTTCGCCTTCCTTGCCGGTGCCTTCGGTATCGGTATCGGTTTCGGCCTGCAGAATATCGTCAACAATTTTATCAGCGGCATCATCCTCCTTTTCGAGCGTCCGGTGCGGGTCGGCGACGCCTTGGTCATTGACGGCAAATGGTGCACGGTACGGAAAATCGGTCTGCGCTCGACCATCGTCGAAACCCCCGATCGGGCCGAAATCATTGTGCCGAACTCGGAATTCATCTCGCAGAAGGTCACCAACTGGACTCTGAGTTCCAGCATCGCCCGTATCGTCATCCCCGTGGGGGTCGCTTACGGCAGCAACATCGACAAAGTCTTCGCCCTTCTGATTGATGCGGCCAAAGAACATGAACTGATTCTCCAGAACCCCGCGCCGTCGCCCATATTCACCGCCTTTGGCGCAAGTTCTCTCGATTTTGAATTGAGGGTCTGGGTCGCGGACGCCGACAGCATGCTCGGTGTCCGCAGCGCTCTGCTCCAGAGTATTGATCGCCTCTTCCGCGAAGCCGAGATCGAAATTCCCTTTCCGCAACGGGATGTGCATCTTTTCGTCAAGGACGGACAAAGCCCGCCGCCTACGCAAAGCCTGCGGGAAGAACCGAAAACTCTGGAATCCTGACCGATCCGGGCATCCACCCTCCCCGGGGTGGGTGGATGCCCATGAGTAGGTCTTGAGCTGCGCGGGCTAAAGTGCTATTTTGTTTTGTCTTGTAACCCGCCGGGAGATGCCTCATGCCGAAAAACCCCCATGTCATGATCCTAGGTACCGGTCATGCCGTTCCCAACCAAATTCTGACCAACGCCGTCCTGGAGCGGATGGTCGACACCAGCGACCAGTGGATCATGGAGCGCACGGGCATCAGGGAACGGCGCATTGTCGCGCCCGGGACCCCGCTTTCCGCTCTCGCCGCTGAGGCCGCCACGCGCGCCCTCGATGCCGCTGGCGTGACGGCCGAGGAGATCGATCTGATCATCCTAGGGACCGTTACCGGCGACATGAAATTTCCCGCCACGGCCTGCATCATCCAGGAAATCATCGGCGCCAAACATGCCGTCGCCTTCGATCTTTCCGCCGCCTGCTCCGGTTTTCTTTTCGGCCTGCAGATCGCCGAGGGCCTGATGCTCGCCTCGGGCTATCGCAAGGCCCTGGTGATCGGCGGCGAGATCCTCTCTTCCATGGTCAACTGGAAGGATCGGGATACCTGCGTTCTCTTCGGCGATGGAGCCGGTGCGGTCGTCCTCGGTGCCGCCGAGGGGGAGCGCGGCATCATCCATACCTGCCTCGGCAGCGACGGCGCTCATGTCAAACTTCTTTATAATCCCGGTTGCGGTAGCCTGAATCCGCCGACGCCGGAAAACACTGCCGAGCAGCTGCACACCATTCACATGGCCGGCCGCGAGGTTTTCCGCCACGCGGTGACGGCCATGAGCAACGCCATGCAGCAAGTCCTGCACGAAGCCGGGATCTCTCCATCCGAACTCCAACTCTTGATCCCGCACCAGGCCAATCTGCGCATTATCGAAGGCGTTGCCAAGCGTTTCGACATCCCCTCCGACCGGGTCTACATCAATGTCGATCGCTTCGGCAACACCTCCTCCGCCTCTATCCCCATCGCTCTCGACGAAGCCTTCCATGCAGGCCGGATCCGCCCCGGCGATCTGGTGGGCATGGTTACCTTCGGCGCCGGCCTCACCTGGGCATCGGCCGTCATCCGTTTTTGATCCCGTCAAAAATCGTTGTGCCCCCCATTGCATTATTCCTCCCTCGTCGTTAAACTAAAATCAAACGAAAGGAGGATTAATCAGATAGTAACCGACAATAAAACATAGAATTCGCCGCCCCCAAAGGGGGGATACATCGTTCTGCCCCGCAGGACGAACAAGTCAGCCGGAAAAACGGGCTGGCGACCAAAGGAAAAAGCCCCGTCATTTAAATATGACGGGGCTTTTAGTTTTTCTTTCGCTTTCCTTCGCGCCTAGCGGCCCGACAGCGTCCGGAGGATAGCCGGGTCGGCTTCATCCTCGGCGAGAATCGTGTGACATGTATCGCAGTCCATGGAGATCACCTCGCCGTTTTCCGTCTCGTGATCTTCATCGTGACAGCGGAAGCAGCCCACGTCATCGTTGTGGCCGAGATGGTTGGTATAGGTTCCCCACTTGATGTTCATTTCAGGGAAGACATTCTCGGCATAGGCCTGCTGGATGCCGGCAATCGATCTTTCCAGCGCTTCGGAACTGACCTGCGGATAGTTCGTGCCGTAAAATTCCCGAATTTCCGCAGCGATGGTCGCCTTGGCCTGGTCCTGCGAGGGATATTCGCGAAGGACAACCTCCATGGCCTTTTTCTTGACATATGGGATGGAAACGTCAATCTGGCCACTCATGATCTGGTTGTCCACTGCAACGCCCGGCGGCAGATAGATATGGGTCGGGCGGTTGTGGCAATCGATGCAATCCATCTCCCGCAACTCTTCATAAGCGTGCCCGCTCTGTTCCGCATAAGCGCGGATATCACGGATTTCCGGCGGACGTTCGCTGCTTTTTCCTTTGGGTCCAACAAGCCAGCGCCCACTCGCGGCACGGGAAGCAGGATGGCTTTGCCCGGAATCGACCACGGCGACCTGCTCGCTCTGGAAAGACTGCAGACCGGCTTTTCCAGACGCCTGCAATTCGGCATTGGCCTCGCTGGAACGATAGACCAGGAGACTGCCGTCCTCAGCGGCCTGGATGACCTCGGGGATCTTCATCCGGCTGTGGTCCGAGGGGCGGTAAAAGATCTTGTTCTCCGCCGCCACATGCCAGTGAATCCCGTGGGAACTGGAGGTGCGGTCACCGGCCGAGCCGACTTTCATCAGCAGGACGGTCTTGACGTTGGTGTTCATTTCATCTTCCAGAAACTTGTCTTTGATCACCAGCTTGTCGCCATGGAACATTTCCGGACGATGACATTCCTCACAGGTATCCCGGGCCGGACGCAGACCGTGTACCGGTGTGGCAATGGGGCGCGGATAGGTGTTAAGCGCCACCGCGAGGAGCTGGCGCGCACCGGAAATCTTCGACTTGACGAACCAGTCCGCCCCAGAGCCGATATGACATTCGACACAAGTCACGCGGGAATGGGGGGAATTAAGATAGGCGGTCCTTTCGGGATTCATGACTGTATGGCAGAATTCCCCGCAGAAGGAGACAGACTCCATGTAATGGTAGGTGCGATAACCGAGCAGGGAGACGATGAGGACATTGATCCCGGTGAGGAATACCGCAAAAAAGACCAGCTTGCGCATACGGCTGAATTTTTGCGGGTCGGTGAAGTAGTCCCGGAGATAGTCCAGAGTAAAGAGCCGGACCTCCTCCTTCCCCTTGAAGAAAAAAAGGCCGAGAAAGACCAGAATCAGACCGCCGATGAAGGCGGGACCGAGGAGCATGTAGATCGCGCCGGAGATGTAGGTATTGTCGATGTGAAAGAGCACATCATAAAAGATCGCACCGAAGAGGAACGGCGCGGAGGCCGTCACGATCATCGCCCCGAACAGCGACACACGACTCCGGGCGATCCCCCGACTGAACGCACCGACGATTTCCGACAGTCTTTTCATAGGCATTTCCTTTCCCTGGCTCATTTTCAGTTAGATTTCGGAACCCGTTCGGCAGGAACCCGGCCCCGGCAGATTAAAAGCTTGAAAATCCCGTCAGGTTGCGCCATTAGACGATTTCCCAGGGAACACTTCGGCTTAGTATCATTCAGGTCAAGGGAAGTCAACGGATAAGTTTTTAATTATTTTACTGCAATCCTAAAGAATTACAGCAAAAGGAAAAGGGCCGCCGAAACCGGCGACCCTTTTCCTTTTTTACCTTGCAACTGACGCGGAATCTTAGTGGGATCCGTGCATGAACGCATAAACCATAAGAACAACCAGCGAAAGACCAATAAAGACCGCCGTAAAGCCTAAGGTCTTAAAGAAGAAGTCATACAAAATTCCGCTCGGCTTCGGCTTCTCATAGAGATGCAGGGTACCGGCTTCCTCGTAACGCTTCCATTGATCGCCGCGCTCGTGGATAAATTCCTCTTTCGGCATTTCCCCATTGAAAATAACGAAGTCCATGGGGAACTTCTCAGGCCGTCCGTGGGTGTTGAAGAAGTGGACGGTAAAGATGAAGCCGGTGGCCAGAAGCGCCTCGTCCGAGTGGACGATGGTCGCTACGTTGAAGGCCCAGCCGGGGAGGAAAGAGCCGAAGAATTCGGGGAACCAGAGCATCAGACCGGAGCCGCCGATGGCGAACATACCCCAGAAGACCGCGATGAAGTCGAACTTCTCCCAATAGGTCCAGCGCTCGAAGGTCGGCTTCGGTCCGCGGAAGAGGAACCAGCGGACCATATTGGTCACGTCGCGGATATCCCGCAGGTTGGGACAGAGGGACTCGGGACCGAAGAGCCGCTGAATGAAGTTGCCCGGAATGTCCTTGCGAATGAAAAGGAAGTTAATGGACATGTAAATCGCGGCGCCGAAATAGACGAAGGTGATCCCCGCGCAGATCCGGTGGATGTAGGCCGCGTTGGCCGCCGAGCCGAAGAAATCCATGAACATCTTGGCCCAAGGCTGGTCAGCGAACTTCAGCGGCAGGCCGGTCAAGGACAGACCGAGGAAGCTGATGATCACCAAGAAGTGCAGGAAGACATGGCGCTTGGTGAAACGGCGGTACATCTTGTGCGGATCCTTGATGTGCTGGACAAAGCCATGCTCCATCAGCTCCCGCTTCTTCTCGCGATTTTCCACGAAGCCGCGGAACATCCAGAGCAGGGAATGGATCCAGAAGACCCCAAAGGTCGTCACCAGCAGGGTGGTCATGGCGAGAAAGGTATAGTAGAGAAGCGGATACTTGTCCTTGTCGTGGGAACCGTGAGAGTAGTACATGGTGAAGAGCGGCGTCGCCTTTTCATGGCAGACGGCGCAGGTCGCCACCAGATTTTCCTCGTTTACGCTCGAGCGCACATCGGCGGCGGGCAGGACGCCGTGCGAAGTGTGGCAGTCGGCACAGCCAGCCACCAGTTCGGGATAACCGAGGCGAAAGTTCTTGCCGTGGTAGCTCTCCATGTAGGTCTTGACCGCGACGTTGAAGACGTCGTTGCGGGCCATCATCTCTTCGTCGGCATGGCACTTGAGGCAGACGCTGGTATGAAACTCGCGATTCTCCTTGGAATTGGCATCCCCCAGGGGCTTGACTTCATGTAGGTTGTGGCAGTCGTGGCAGGCTGCCGAATCGGGGTTGCCGGCCAGCACACCCTTGCCGTGGGACGATTCCATGTAATTTTCATGATTGTCGTGGCAACCGGTACAGGTTTCCACAACCTTTTGCTTCTCGCCCTTCCAGGATGCCAGGGTATGGATTTGGGCATGGCAATCGGCACACTTGATATCGTTGAGCATATGCACGCTGGCATAATGCTCGGCGGTCTGCTGCTTGTGGCAGCGAACACAGCTGACCGGCGCGGGCATCACCGTGCCGTCGATGTGCCCCTGCAGATCGGACAGCTCGACATGACAGCTGGTACAGGCATTCTGGCCGTGGACCGAGGCGCTGAATTCGCCAACGGAAACCACATCTTCGTGGCATTCCAGACAGGCTTTGGGATCGATGGCCAAGCCGTTATCCGCGGCTGCAGGCATAACCAGGGCCAGTAGCAGGGCCAGGGCCATCATCAAACGTGGCAAAGCGTGGTGCATAGAAAACCTCCTGACATCGTTAAATTTCTTGTTCCACCCGTGTAACACGTAACCTGTAAAGGAAAAAAGCTTTCCGATAGCCCCTCCCGGTCCTATCGTCATCTTTATGTATTTTTTTTATATACAGCGCTCCTGACTATCACAGCAAAACACAAAAGTCAATTGTGAATCGGCCCTTAGGTATTCTTTTCCATCAGTGATAAACCCATGAAACATAATATGTTTTCGATTCCCTCATTAAATACGGGGATATTGCCAAAAATTTTTATCAGGGCGCAAGAGAAAACCACGAAACTGGACAAAACCGGCGCCTTGTGCTTGAATCACGACGTTCCCGCTCAAGCGGAACAATTCCGATTTCCACGAAGGATTTTCCCATGACCAAAGACACCGATCTGCTCCTGGCCATTTGTGCTTTCACGCTGTACATCGTCGGCGGCATCGCAACCTTTGCCGGCCTTGGCCTCTTCTTCTTCATCGGTGGTGGAGACGTTCTCGGCTGGGGCACCGGCAAGGGCCTCGGCTACCTGTGCATCTGCGTCGGGTTGTGCCTGTCGATCTTCGGCGTGCTCTTCATGCGCATTGTCCGCAATCGCACGCCGCGCTGAAACAGCGTTTCATCGCGGCAGACAAAGCATAAAAAGGGGGCGTGCCGTCAGGGCACGCCCCCTTTTTATGGCGTAACAGTCGAACTTACTTGGCCAACAGCGACATCACCTGCTCGGTGAAGGGGTTGGCGAAGAGGATGATCATCGCTACAACGAATACGTAGATGGCGAGGGACTCGATCATGGCCAGACCGATCATCATGGTGGTCAGGATTTTGCCGCTGGCGCCGGGATTACGGGCCACGCCCTCAACGGCGCTCTTGATAGCCAGTCCCTGGCCGAGGCCGGTTCCGAACGAACCAATAGCCATGCCGAAACCGGCAGCGATCATACACCAAGCAAAGAATTCCATTGTGTTGCTCCTTTCGAGGTTGAGTTATTCCTAAATAATATAGGACCTTGAATCGCCGTAGCGAACGAATGACTTAGTGGGCCTCTTCCAGGGCGCCGGCGATGTAGATCATAGCCAGCAGGGTGAAGACAAAGGTCTGGATAAAGGCAACGAGCACGCCCATGAGCATCATCGGCACCGGCAGCAGGAAGGGAACCAGCGCCAGGAAGATCATCAGCACGATTTCATGACCGTACATATTGCCGAAAAGACGTAGAGAGAGCGAAAGAGGACGGGCCAGATGACCGATGATCTCGATGATGAAAATCAGCGGTGCCAAGGCCAGGATCGGACCCATGAAATGCTTGAAGTAGTGAAAACCGTGCTCTTTGAAACCGATGATGTGCGTCATGGCAAAGACGGTCAGAGCCAGAGCACCATTGGTATTGAGGTTGGCGGTCGGCGGGTAGAAGCCGGGAATCAATGCCACCAGGTTGGAGACAAGAATGAAGAGGGCGAAGGTGGCCAGCAGCGGGAAATAGGCCTTGCCCTTGGGACCCATGGTTTCCTCGATGAGGTTTTCGACCCCGGAAACCACGACCTCCATGAAATTCTGCAGGCCGCCGGGGACCATCTTCACCGCGCGCGAGGCCAAAAATGCCACGACGATCAGAACCAGCATGACGAACCACGTGTAGGTCACATGCTCGCCGACATGGGTGTGAAGTTGCTGTTCAAGCCACTGCAAAAAAAGAAAGGGATGCGTCATGGTTAGCTACTGCCTCCTCGGTTACATTCGGATCGTCCGCTTTAGGGTGGTTAATAGCACATTCAGAACCACCACCGACAGCCCGACCACCAGTGCCGGCAAGTCGACCCTGGCCTTGGCGATCAGCAGGAAGAGAACACTTCCCAGCACCGCCAGTCGAAGCACATAATTGATTTGAAAGCCCTTGGCTGCCCGTTGCGAAGGTGCCCCGAGCAGACGGCTCAGGGCCAGATATCGCCAGTAGTGGGCAACTATGGCAACCAGCCCGCCCGCGAGCACCCCCAGGGTGATCGCCGAGGACCGCCAGAAGAGACTGAGAAGCACAAGGATCGCCAGAAGCAGCCAGTTACGCCGGGACAACTCCCCCAGCAAGCGATCATCCGCGTCCGTCACCGTCTTCCTGGTTCTCTTCCTGTGAGCGCTTAAGTTCGCGCTCGGTCAGAATATAGATATTGCGAAATCCCGAGGCAATGCCAAACCCCAAGAAAATCAGGGTGAACCACGGGGAACTGTCGAGCTTCTTATCCAGCCACCAACCCATGCCGAGACCGATGAGGGTCGCGGCCACCATCGAGATTCCGACGCTCGAAAGAAAACCAAGGCTTTTGAATAATTGACGTTTATCTTCGGCCATTGATCAACTTCCGACAGGGAACAACGTTAGGTTAAAAACCTGCGTTAATTACCATACGGCCAGGGGGATGTCAACGGTTTTTGCCGGGTTTTCTCCATTTAATCATCTCCCCGCTTGCGTCCGCGCCAATCCCGGCAACTCCAGTCGATCTGGCTCCACAACCCGCGCAGCATCCGCAGTTCCTGAACATCCAGAGACGCCCGCTGATGAATCCGGCGCAGACTGTTCATCACGGCCTCCGGACGCTTCGGATTGAGGAAAGCGATGCGCGCCAGAACCTTCTCCATCTGCTCGAACAGGGCTTCTAGCTCCCCCTGCGACGAACGCTCCCGCGCCCCTGCCAGCGTGGCCGGCGGCTGCCGAGCCAACTCATGGACAAAGAGCAGCACCGCCTGCGCCAGATTCAGAGAACCAACTTCCGCGCTTGTGTCCACGGTCGCGGCATGGGAGCAGAGGGCAACCTCGTCACTGCTCAAGCCGGCATCCTCACGGCCAAAGACCAGCCCCATGCGCCCCCCCTCGGGAAGACTCCGACGCAGCTCCGGCACCGCTCCAATATCCAGCAGATCGCCGCGCAGGCGCCCGGCGCGCCGGGTCGTGGCCACGCTCAGGTGCAGATCGGCGATGGCCGAGGTGAGGTCGGGGAAGACCCGGGCCAAACCGAGCAGAGAATGGGCGCCGACGGCAAACTTGCGCGCCTCGGGATGCAGATATTCACAGGGATTGACCATCCGCAGGTCACTGAGCCCAAAATTGGCCATGGCCCGGCACACCATGCCGATATTTCCGGGACTTTGCGGCTCGACCAGGATAATGGACAAATTTTCCGACATGCGAACTCCATGAGTAGACAATGCTCCCACCTTATCTGAAGTCATCTTTCTTGACCAGCGTAACCCGCTTCCAACGCTCTCTTGCTCCGTCGTCGGCTTGGTGCAAAAGCCCACCGGTCAGCCGGTTGTATCCACCTCGGAGTATGATAAACATTGAGGCAGCCAACACGTTAGACAAGATCCACCCTACCCGGAGGAAGTACAGCTATGGCCGAACTCAATGGTGTCATGATGCAATTTTTTCATTGGTACAGCCCGGCCGACGGCGGTCATTGGCGGCGGGTCGGCGCGCGCGCGGCCGAGCTGGCCACCGCCGGGTTCACCGCCCTGTGGCTCCCCCCGGCCGCCAAGGGGCTTGGCGGGCAATGGGACGTGGGTTACGGCGCTTACGATCTCTTCGACCTGGGGGAGTTCGACCAGAAGGGATCGGTGCGGACCAAATACGGCACACGCGACGAATATCTGGCGGCGATCCGGGCGCTCCAGAAGACCGGCATCCAGATCTACGGCGATGCCGTGCTGAATCACCGCATCGGCGGGGATTTCGCCGAAACCGCCAAAGCGACCCCCTTCGGGCGGAATGACCGGTTGAATCCGACGGGTCCACAACGGGACGTGCGGGTTTACACCCACTTCGCCTTTCCGGGGCGGCAGGGCAAATACTCCACCTTCGAATGGCATTGGTGGCATTTCGACGCCGTCGATTACGACGATTACAGCCGGGAGAAGGACAACATCTATCTCTTCGACGGCAAGAGCTTCGACTCGGACGTGGCCCTTCAATACGGCAACTACGGGTTTCTGATGGGTTGCGACCTCGATTTCCAGAACGACTGGGTGCGCGGCGAACTGACCTACTGGGGCAAGTGGTATCTCGACACCACCGGCGTGGACGGCTTCAGGATCGATGCCCTGAAACACATCGCCGCCTGGTTCTTTCCGGGCTGGCTGGACGAGATGGAGCGCCACTCCGGCAAGGATCTGTTCGTGGTGGGGGAATACTGGTCCCCCGACCTCCGGACCCTGCACTGGTATCTGGACGCCATGGGCCAGCGGATGGCGGTTTTCGACGTGCCCCTGCACTACAACTTCCATGTGGCGAGCCGCTCGGGAGGCCACTACGACATGCGCCGCATCCTCGACGGCACCCTCATGCGGGAGCGCCCTACCCAGGCGGTGACCTTCGTCGAGAACCACGACTCGCAACCGCTGCAAGCCCTGGAATCGTCGGTGGAGTCCTGGTTCAAACCGCTGGCCTACGCCCTCATCCTGCTGCGCCGGGAAGGTTATCCCTGTATTTTCCAGGCCGATTACGACGGCGCCGAGTACGAGGATTACGGAAAAGACGGCAACCGCTACCGGATTGTCTTGCCCACGCTGCGCCCAATCCTGGACATCCTGCTATGCGCCCGGCGGAACTATGCCTATGGTCCGCAATACGACTATTTCGACCACGAGAACACCATCGGCTGGACCCGCCTGGGGGACGACCATCATCCGGGCGGACTGGCCGTATTGATGAGCGACGGCCCCGCCGGCTGGAAATGGATGGAGGTCGGCCAGCCGTGCCGTCGCTTCGTCGATCTCACCGGCCAGGTTCCGGAACCGGTCTGGACCAACGAATACGGTTGGGGAGAATTCCGCTGCCAGGGGGGCTCGGTTTCGGTCTGGGTCAGGAACTGAAGGGCATGGACGAACTCACGCCCACACCTCCTGCTGCCCCCACAGCTTGCAGATCGGCGCGGCAAAAAGGCACGCTCGCTCCAGAACTTTGAGTTGGACCAGTTCGATCCGGACATAGCGCTCCGTCGGCAGACGTAAACCGCAGCCATAACTTGTAATAAGGAGGCAAAGATGAAGACTTCCAACTTCAGAATACAACAATGGGTCGTCCTGCTGGTCGCCCTGCCCCTGCTCTTTTCCACCGACACTGCCTTGGCGGATGACGACCGCTGGCAGGTGATCCTCACCACCGGCGACGTCCAGACCCAGGGAATGGCGCTGGTGTTGGCCGGCGAAGCCCAACGCCAGGGAACCCCGGTGCGGGTACTCCTCTGCAGCGAAGCCGGAAAACTGGCGCTCAAGGAGTTCACCCCGCCGACCCTCAAACCCCGGGATGTGAGCCCGAAGCAGATGCTGCAAGGACTCATGCAGAACGGCGCCCAGGTTCAGGTCTGCGCCCTGTTCCTGCCCAACACGGACAAAACCGCCGACGATCTCATCGACGGCGTCACCGCCGCCACCCCGCCGGAGATCGTGAAGCAGCTCAATGACGACGATACGCGAATATTGAGCTTCTAAACGGCGAAGCGCTCCAAAAAAAGCGGGGAGGACCAAAACATCGGCCCTCCCCGCTTTTTTTATGCTGAACTCGCCAGTTCTAGCGAATGGCGGCGTGATACTCCTGCAGGCTGTGAATCTCCTCCTGGCCCCGGCGCCGGGCGGCAATGCCCTGGGCGGCGGCGAGGGCGGCGGCGGTGGTGGTGATGTAGGGCACCCTGTAGCGAATCGCCGCCTTGCGAATGTAGGAGTCGTCGTGGGCGCTGAGCTTGCCCACCGGGGTGTTGATCAGCAGATGGATTTCGCCGTTCTTGATGGCGTCGGCAATGTTCGGGCGCCCCTCGTGCAGCTTCTGGATGACGGTGGCGGCGATCCCCTGGGAAGTCAGATAGGCCTGAGTACCGGCGGTAGCGCGGAGGGTGAAACCGAGCTCGACAAAGAGGCGGGCCGCTTCGAGCACCCCGGCCTTGTCCTGCTCGGCGACGGTGATAAGCACCGTCCCTTGCAGCGGTAGCGGCGAGTTCGCCCCTTCCTGGGCCTTGAAGTAGGCCAGGCCGTAGTTGCTCGCCAGCCCCAGCACTTCGCCGGTGGAGCGCATCTCCGGCCCGAGCACCGGGTCGACCTCGGGGAACATGCCGAAAGGAAAGACCGCCTCCTTGACTCCAAAATGGGTGAATTCGCGGCGCTTAAGCCCCTGCTCGGCGAGTTTTTTTCCGAGCATGGCCGCCACCGCGATGCGCGGCATGGGAATGGCGCAGACCTTGGAGACCAGCGGCACGGTGCGACTGGCGCGGGGATTGGCTTCGAGGATGTAGACCTTGTCGTCGGCGATGGCGTACTGGATGTTCATCAGCCCGACCACCCCCATCTCCACGGCGATGCGCCTGGTGTACTCCTCAATGGTGGCGATATGCTTGGCCGGGATGGAAACGGGCGGAATGACGCAGGCCGAATCCCCGGAATGGACACCGGCCAGCTCGATATGCTCCATCACCGCCGGGACGAAGGCCTCGGTGCCGTCGGCGATGGCGTCGGCCTCGGCCTCGATGGCGTTCTGCAGGAAACGGTCGATGAGAATCGGCCGCTCGGGGGAGATTTCCACCGCCTTTTGCAGATACTCGCGGAGCATCGATTCGTCATGCACCACCTCCATGGCGCGGCCGCCGAGAACGAAGGAGGGTCGCACGATCAGCGGATAGCCGATGCGCGCGGCGATCTCCACGGCCTGGGCCTCGGTCGCCGCCATTCCCGATTCGGGCTGAGGAATGCCGAGCTTGACCATCGTCTGATTAAAGAGATCGCGATCCTCGGCCTGGTCGATGGTCGCCGGGCTGGTGCCGAGGATACGCACCCCCGCCTCTTCGAGTTGGCGGGCGATGTTCAGCGGCGTCTGCCCGCCGAACTGCACTACCACCCCTTCGGGCTTTTCTTTCTCGTAGATGGCGAGGACGTCCTCGACGGTGAGGGGCTCGAAGTAGAGTTTGTCCGAGGTATCGTAGTCGGTGGAGACGGTCTCCGGGTTACAGTTGATCATGATCGTCTCGAAACCGGCCTCGCGCAGGGCCAGGGCGGTATGGACGCAGCAGTAGTCGAATTCGATCCCCTGGCCGATGCGGTTGGGACCGCCGCCGAGGACCATGATCTTCTTGCGGTCGGAAACGGTGACCGAATCGGGGGCGTTGTAGGTGGAGAAGTAGTAGGCGGCGTTTTCCACCCCGCTCACCGGCACCGCTTCCCAGGCCTCGACCACGCCGAGAGCGGTGCGTTTGGCGCGGATCGCCTCTTCGCTCAGGCCAAGAATCTGCGCCAGGTAGCGGTCGGCAAAGCCGTCCTTTTTCGCCTGGATCAGCAGGGCATCGGGGGGCAAGCTCCCTTTGTGTTTGAGGATTTCCTCTTCGAGCTCGACCAACTCCTTCATCTGCTGCAGGAACCAGGGCTTGATGAAGGTCTTGGCATAGAGCATGTCGATATCGGCGCCCTTGCGCAGCGCCTCGTAGAGTACAAACTGGCGCTCGCTGGAGGGCTCGGCGAGGAGTTCCAGCAGTTCCGGCAGAGAGCGCTTGTTGAAATCCTTGGCGAAACCGAGGCCGTAACGACCGTTCTCCAGGGAGCGGATCGCCTTGTGCAGCGCCTCTTTGTAGTTCTTGCCGATGCTCATCACCTCGCCGACGGCGCGCATCTGGGTGCCGAGTTTGTCGTGCACCCCCTTGAACTTCTCGAAGGCCCAGCGGGCGAACTTGACCACCACGTAGTCGCCAGACGGGGTGTACTTGTCGAGGGTACCGTCGCGCCAGTAGGGAATTTCATCCAGCGTCAACCCGGCGGCGAGTTGGGCCGAGACCAGGGCGATGGGGAAACCGGTGGCCTTGGAGGCCAGCGCCGAGGAACGGGAGGTACGGGGATTGATCTCGATGACCACCACCCGGCCGCTTTTCGGGTCATAGGCGAACTGGACGTTGGTGCCGCCGATCACCTCGATGGCGTCGACGATGCGGTAGGCGTATTCCTGCAGGCGCGCCTGGAGTTCGGGATCAATGGTGAGCATCGGCGCGGTGCAGAAGGAATCGCCGGTGTGGACGCCGACGGCATCGACGTTCTCAATGAAGCAGACGGTGATCTTCTGGTTCTTGGCGTCGCGCACCACTTCCAGTTCGAGCTCTTCCCAGCCGAGAATCGACTCCTCAACCAGCACCTGGCTCACCGGACTGGCGGTGAGGCCGCGGCTGACGATGGTCTCGAACTCTTCCAGATTATAGGCGAAGCCGCCGCCGGTGCCGCCCATGGTGTAGGCGGGGCGAATGACGACCGGCAGACCGATGCGGCCGACGATCTCCAGGGCCTGATCGAGACTGGTGGCGATTTCGCTACGCGGCGTCTCGATGCCCAACTGGGTCATGGTCTCCTTGAAGGTTTCCCGGTCCTCGCCGCGCTTGATGGCATCGAGGTTGACGCCGATCACCCGCACCCCGTACTTGTCGAGAACGCCGAGGCGGGCCAGTTCGCTGGAGAGGTTGAGGGCGGTCTGGCCGCCGAGGTTGGGCAGCAGGGCGTCGGGACGTTCCTTCTCGATGATCTCGGTGAGCCGGGCGACGTTGAGAGGCTCAATGTAGGTGGCGTCGGCCATCCCGGGGTCGGTCATGATCGTCGCCGGGTTGGAGTTGACCAGGACGATGGAATAGCCGAGCTTGCGCAGGGCTTTGCAGGCCTGGGTGCCGGAATAGTCGAATTCGCAGGCCTGGCCGATGATGATCGGACCGGAACCGATGATGAGCACCTTCTTTACGTCGTCGCGTCGCGCCATTGGGACCTCCTATGAAAAACACGCCAGTGTGTCTCTTTTCAACAGGGTAATATCGCAGAGTTCACCGCCCGGCGCAACCGTATTAACGCGGCGATAATACCGGGCGGGGAAAAGAATAGATACGCATGGGGAGTCGGTGGCTCGAGGAACTTCAGCTAAAGCTCGGGGAGTTCGCCTTTGGCGGTGAGTTCCGCCCGCGCCCGTTCGGTGAGATAAGGGGCGATAAGCTGCCGCAGCAGATCGATTCCCCGCCCAAGCGTGGCCTGGTTCACCTCTTCGCCCCCCACTTCCAGATAGTTGAGCCAGAACAGGGCCACCATCCAGATCGTTTCCGTGAAGAGGGACATCTCCCGGTCCGTCATCGGTTTGAGAACTCCCGCGGCAACGGCGCATTCGTTCGATTGCCGGATGAGGGCGAGCAGCCCGTGGTGCGTCCGCTGGAAACGTTCCCTGAGCAGCGGATCGTTCATGATCAGCGCGGTCAGCTCCCGTTTGAAAAACCGGTAGCGCCAGTTGTATTTTTGGATCATGACGAAGGTGCGCTCCATCGCCGCCAGCGTGCCGGGCGGCACCGCGGCACCGATCGCCTGATACTGTTCTAGGCCGTAGGAATCCATCTGCTCGAAAATCGCGCGCAGGATGTCTTCCTTGTTGCGGAAGTGATAATAGAGATTGCCGGGGCTGATGCCGACGGCGGCGGCGATGTGGTTGGTGGTCACGCCCTTGGTCCCCTGTGCGTTGAACAGGTCGATGGCGGCGGCGATGATGCGGTCACGGGTCTTCATGGATGCCGGTTATAGCAAAAGTGGGCCGGAAGCGCCACCGCCGGAAAGTCGTCCATCAATAATCCTGGTGCGCCGCCCGCAACCGCGCGAGAACGATGCCGAAGAGGCGGATACGGTGCAGCATCCCCCTGAGACCGAAACGGGTCAGGGTGGGAAGAATGCGATACAAGGGGACCGCCCTGGCCCAGAGGTTGGCCAGCTCGGCGTAGAATTCCGGCATCGGCAATTTCGTAGGCAGCAGGGCGTGAACCAGATCGTAGAGTTCCGGTTTATGGCTCAAGAGTTCGTGCTCGTGTTCGGCATACAGTTGGGTGCCGGGGAGCGGCGTCATGACCGTGAAGGTCGCGTACTTGTGGCGCATGCGGCGCACGTAGGCGAGCAGGTCGCGGAAATCCTCGCGGGTATAGGCCGGATCGACCATGTACGAGGCGTACATCATGATCCCCAGCTCGTCGAGAATCCGCACCGCCTCGGCCTGCTGGGCGACGGTGATGTGCTTGTTCATCGCCGCCAGTCGCGCATCGGAACAGTCCTCCATCCCGACGAAAACCTGGACCAGGCCGATCCCGGCCCACTTGGCGAACAGCTCCGGATGGTTGGCGATGGTATCCACCCGGCCGTAAAGGAAATACTTCTTCTTGATTCCCGCCTCCCGGATCAGGTCGGCGAGCCGGTCCATGCGCTTGACGTCGCACATCGATTCGTCGTCGCAGAAAAAGACGTTCGGTTCGGCGATGCCCCGCAACTCCGCCACCACCGATTCCGGTTCGCGGCGCAGGTAACGCCCCCCGGTGATGGACCAGAGCGCGCAGAAGTTGCAGCGGGCGGTGCAGCCCAGGGACGTGCGCACCGAGGCCAGGGGCTTGAACCACTCGCTGAAATAGTGCTGGCGATGGCGCAAGGTCAGGGAACGGTCGGGAAAAGGCAGTTCGTCCAGGTCGGTGTAGGGCCGCGGCTCGCTGAAACGAAGTCCCTCGGCGCCGGGCAGGGCCAGGCCCCGGATGGCAAGGAGCGCGTCCGGCTCCCGCGGACCCCGGAGTATTTCACGCAGGGTAAAAACCCCCTCGCCGACCACCACCACGTCGACGGCCGGATCGTTGAAATCCGACGGCCGCACCGTGGCATGATGACCGCCGACGATAACGAAGAGAGATGGATCAAGACTCTTGAGCCGCATCGCGAGCATCTTGACGATATTGACCTGGCTGGTGTAGCCGGTCACCCCCACCACCTCGGGCCGGAAACAGCGGAAAGCCCCGTCGATGTCCGGCTCCAGGCGGGCGTCGAGGAGTTCGACCTCGTGGCCGTCGAGTTTGAGCCCGGCGCCCAGATATTCCAGCGCCAGGGGTTCGAAAAGAAAGAACTGGTCCGATTCCGGATGACAACTGGGGGGCTGGATGAGAAGCACGCGCATGGCATCTATCTCCCAATTAGAGTTACTATTCTATAGTAGAGCAATAACTCTAATTGGCAAGAAAAAATACGCCGCCGGCAGCGTTAAACGTCGTGCCAAACGACCCCATCATGATTGCGATAAAAACGCAAGAGCCCGAGGATTTACGACTCCTCGGGCTCTTATATACGGCGGTCCTCAACTCCAGGCAATCTCTTTCGGCGTCGATCGCCGTTGCGGCTGCTTCCGCGGCGTTTCGCCAAGCGGAGCCGTCGACGCATTCCGCAACTTGAAATGCCGGATCATCTGGCGCAGCTCCTCGGATTGGCCGGAAAGTTCCTCCGACGCCGAAGCGCTCTGCTCCGCCAGGGCGGTGTTCTGCTGGGTGACGCTGTCGATCTGCCGCAAGCCCATGTTGACTTGGGCGATCCCCTGGGCCTGTTCGCTGGAAGAATTGGAAATATCGCTGATGAGTTCTGTGACCTTGCTGATTTGCGCAACGATCTCGCCCAGCGCAGCGGCAGTGCGATCGGCGATCTCACCGCCACCTGCGGCCTTGGTCACCGAACCGGCGATCAATTCCGAAGTTTCGCTGGCCGCCTTGGCGCTGCGCGCGGCGAGATTGCGCACCTCCTCGGCGACCACCGCGANNAAAGCGATCTCGTCGATCGTCTTGATGATCTTGGAAATATTCTGGCTCGATGCGTTGATATCGGCCATGGCGGCGATCATCTGCTGCATTTGCATATTGCCGTTTTCGGCGGAGGCGCGGGCCTCCACTGCCAAGCGGTTGGCCTGCGATGCGTTTTCGGCACTATGCCTGGTTTGGGTTCCCATCTCATCCATCGATGCGGTGATTTCTTCGAGTGAACTGGCCTGGGTGGTAGCCCCTTCGGAGAGGGATTGGCTCGAGGCGGCCACTTCGCCGGCACCAATGGCAATCTGATGGCTGGCTTGGCTGATCTGCTCCATGATCCGATTGAGCGCCTGATTGGTCTCGGCAAGCGGCTCCTTGATCAGGCCCCTGGCCTCGAAAGTAAAGTCGCCCTCGGCCAACCTCTGGAAGGCGGTCAAAATTTCGTCTTCGAGGTCGTCAACGAAACCGTCCATTGCCCTGCCGAGTTGCCCCAGTTCGTCGCCACGGTTCAGCC
The DNA here is from genome assembly GCA_002423365.1 of Desulfuromonadaceae bacterium UBA6124. Taxonomy (GTDB): domain Bacteria; phylum Desulfobacterota; class Desulfuromonadia; order Desulfuromonadales; family Trichloromonadaceae; genus Trichloromonas. Next base: position 29,349 of record DIVU01000320.1, read on the forward strand.
GCAGGCGGGTCTTCAGGTTGCCTTGCTCAAGGTCGTGGAGCATGGCGACGGCTCCGCCGATGGGACGGCTGATGCTGCGGGCAATAAGCAGGGCGACGCCAACGATAGCGGCGATGGCGAGAACCGTGATCGCGAAACTACTCTTTTTCAGGCTGGCGACCGCGGCGAAAGCCTCATCTTCCTCGATTTCGCTCATGATGGCAATATCGAGGGGGGGGTAATAGTGGTTGTGAGCCAGAACCATCTTCCCTTCGTGGTTGAGATATTCGAGGTTCTCGCATTTGCCCGGACCCCGTTCGATCTGGCGATGACCGAAAACCTCCCTGACCCCTTCGGTATCGATGGTCTTCTTGAAGATGGTCGGTTCGGCATCGTGGACCAGATTGGAAAGGAGCTGCTTGTCGGCGCCGACCAGGAAGGATTCGCCGGTTTGGCCCATGCCGACGCTGTTCCCCATGATCTTCATCAACCCGTCGAGATTGCAGGCGACGGCGTAGATGGCCAGCGGCTCGAAGGTGTCACGGTCGCGGATGACGTGGGCCATGTGGATGGTCGGCATGTTAACGGTTTTGCAGAAGGTGATGGGGCCGACGTAAAGATCTTGGCATTTCTCCCCTTTGCGGGTTTTCCCGGCCTGGGCCAAGGCCTCCTTGAACCAAGTCATATCTTTGACATTGATATCGACTCCCATCAGGCTGGCGAAATGGTTGCCCTCCAGGTCGACCAGCTTCAACTCCGCGTAGTCGCCATGCAGCCGGCTGTTGACCTTGAATTCGTAGAGCACTTCCTGGCGAAATTTCTCCATCAGCGCCGGGTCGCCACCGCGCATGGCCTTGGCCGCGTCCATGTAAAACGGTTTCAGGGGGACGGTATGGATGTCGTTAACCCGGTCCTCCATCCAACTTTCGAGAATCTGAGTTTTGTATTCGGCGACCGCCGAGAGATTGGCAAAAACCTGTTTATGAATGGAATCGCTGGACTTGTTGACAGAGAGTACGACCAGCAGCAACAGCGGAACGACAGCGACCAGCAGAACGGACAACATGAGCTTGGGACCGAGTTTGAGCTTTCCGAACATGTCTGCCTCCCTGAAATTAAATTGCGCACGGTTGCGCACGGGGAGGCCTTGTGCAATATTTGAACCACATTTTGTTGTTTTCATCTTGATTCCTTAATGATGTTCCCTAGGTCCTTAAAGAATCTCCCGACACTCCCCGGAACCGCCATTTAACGGGTAAGCAATCGAACAACGGCGTCATTTGACGATCCGCTCCAAGCCTTCTCTCCGGGCTTCGAGAACCTCTGCCAGCTTCGCGCTTTCGCAACGGCTCGCGGCATAAAAGTCGAACCGCGGAATTCCCGGCTGTGTGCACCAGTCAACTGCGGAGTGCTCCACGCCAAACACCATCAGCCGGCCCCTGTGGGGGCCGGCTGATGGAAGAAAGAGACACAGAGACTTATGCCATCAGCGACAGTCGTTGACCACGCTGCGTTTTTCCTCGACCAGGATGGGGGCGGGATTAGCATAGGAATAGGTCTCCCCCTGATAGTTCTTGAGCACCACCTCTTCCCCCAAGCTTTGCAGGTAGTCGGGGAGAAGCGGAATCTTGCCGCCGCCGCCGGGGGCGTCGATGACGTAGGCCGGCACTCCCAGCCCCGAGGTGTGGCCGCGCAGAGCGCGGACGATCTCCAGCCCTTCCTCGACGCTGGTGCGGAAATGATCGGTTCCCTGCACCATGTCGGCCTGGTAGAGGTAGTAGGGTTTGACCCGGATCGCCAGCAGCTTCTGCATCAGCCGCTTCATTACCGCCGGATCGTCGTTGACCCCTCGCAGCAGCACGGTCTGGTTGCCCAGGGGGATGCCGGCGTCGGCGAGGCGCGCGCAGGCTTTGGCCGCCAGTTCGGTGATCTCGTCCGGGTGGTTGAAATGGGTGTTGAGATAGAGCGGATGAAAGCGCCGCAGCAGGCGCACCAGGGCCGCCGTGATGCGCTGCGGCAGAACCACCGGCACCCGGCTGCCGATGCGGATGATCTCGACGTGGGAAATCGCCCGCAGTTCCTTGAGAATCCACTCCAGACGCTCGTCGGAGAGGAGCAGCGGGTCGCCGCCGGAGAGGATCACGTCGCGGATTTCACCGTGCTCGCGGATGTAGGCCAAGCCCCGCTCGATGGAAGCGCGGTCGATCACCATCTCCTCGCCGCCGACCTTACGCTTGCGGGTGCAGAAGCGGCAGTNNCCGGTCGGGATAGCGGTGGACCAGGTTCGGCACCGGGCTCTGGTTCTCTTCCTCCAGGGGATCAGCCGGACAGACCGAGTCGCGCAGCTCCTCCTCCGACGGCACCGCCTGCCTCCAGATCGGGTCGCCGACTTCCTTGATCAGCCCGAGATAGTAGGGATTGACCCGCATCGGATAACGGGCCGCCACCTCTTCGAGAGGACGGGGATCGACGCCGAAGCGACGAGTCAGGTCGCCGGGACGGGTCAGGCTTTCCTGCAGCAGTTTCTGCCAGGTTTCCATCTTGCGTTAGATCTCCTCACGGCAAGAGAAACGTTTGACGTAAGTGATGCGGTCATCGCCGGGCTTGTAGAAATCCCGCAGCCGCGCCTCTTCCACATACCCGGCCTGATCGTAGAAGCGCCGGGTGCGTTCGTACCCCCCCTGGGACGAGGTTTCCAGACAGATCATGCGCCCCCCCGCCCGGCGCGCCTCGACCTCGGCCTGTTCCATCAGGCGCCGACCGAGGCCTTGCCCCTGCACCGTCGGATCGGTGGCGATCCAGTAGATGTCGTAAACCCCCTCGGTGAGGGGCACCTGGCCGTAGAGGATGTAGCCCGCCACCCGGCCGTCAGACTCGGCCACCGCCACCCGGTAATCCTGCTGCCAGGGCTGGGCGATGACGATCTCGAGCAGTTCGACGGCACACTCGATCTCGACTTCGGTGAAGGCGCCGGTCGCCTGGAGAATCCGGGTCAAGGCGGGAAGATCGGTCGCTTCAAGGTTTCGCATGGGCACTCTCCCGGCGTTTCAGGGCCAGCTGGAGAATCCGTTCCACCAGCCGGGGATAGCCGATGCCGGCGGCTTGCGCGCTGCGGGCCAGGCCGGCGTCGGGGGACAGATCGGGGTTGGCGTTGAGTTCGAGAATGTAGGGCACTCCGTCGCGCAGGCGGATGTCGACCCGGGCGTAATCCCGGCAGTCGAGGAGCTTGCAGGCGCGCAGGGCGACGTCGCGCACCAGCAGCAGTTCCTTGGCCTTGAGGGTTGCCGGGCAGAGCGGTTCGGTCTGGGCGTACTCCTGGGAATCCTCCAGCCACTTGCCGTCGTAACTGACGATGGCGCGTTTGAGCCCCGGCTTGAAAACGATCTCGGAAACCGGCAAGACCTCCATCGGCGCGTTGCCGAGCACGGCGACGTTGAGTTCGCGCCCGTCGATGAACTCCTCGATCAGCGCCCCCTGGTGGTAGGTTTCGTGAACGTAGGCGATGCGCCGGGTCAGCGCCTTTTCGTCATCGACGATGCTTTCGGCGGTGATCCCCAGGGAGGCATCCTCGAAGCGCGGCTTGACCATCAGCGGATAGCTCAGGTTCTTGGTCTTGGGGAAGTGCTCCCCCAGCTTCACCAGCACATAGCGGGGCGTCGGCAGATTGTGCGCCGCCAGCAGATCCTTGGTCCGCGCCTTGTCCTGGGTCAACCCCAGGCATAAGGGGGCGGAACCGGTGTAGGCCAGGCCGAGCAGATCGAAGAGCGCCGCGACGTGCAGCTCCTTGCGGCTGTCCCCCCAGAAGCCCTCGCAGAGGTTGAAAACGACCTCGGGTCGGGCGGCGCGCAGGGTCTCGGCGAAGGCCGGGGCGTCGGCGGCCAGCGGCACCAGCTTGACCTCATGCCCCAGTTGCCGCAGGGCGGCCTTGACCGCGCGCGCCTCTTTCTCGGCGCCTTCCTCGGAAATGCGGTCGCGGGACTCCCCCTTGAGCAGTTTGCGGGGAACCTGATTAAAACATACGGAGACGTTCATCTTGAACCCCTTGCAGATTGAGACGTTCGCCGGCCGCTTCGACCACCGCGAGAATCATCTGTTCATAGGATAGCCCGGCCGCCCGCGCCGCCTTGGGGAAGCAGCTGTTCTGCTCGGGGCGGGGGAGGATGCCGGGAAGCGGGTTCAGTTCGATGATGGCGGGCAGCCCGCGGGTATCGAGCCGCACATCGATGCGGCACCAGTCGCGGCAGCCCATGACGGTGAACGCCCGCCGGCAGATTTCCTCGATCTGTTTCTGCAGGAGCGGTTCGAGCCGGGCCGGACAGGTGAAGATCTGCAAGGGATCGTCCTCTTGGTCCCAGAGCCACTTGGCTTCAAAGGAATAGATCGGATTGACCCCGTCGGGGAGGGTGTCGAAATTGATCTCGACGATGGGCAGCACACGCAGGGAGGTGCCGTTGCCGAGCAGGGCCACGGTGAATTCCCGGCCGGGGAGGAACTCCTCGACCAACGCACTCTGGCGGTAGGTATCCAGCACCCATTCGACCTGGCGCACCAGGGCCTTGCGGTCCGACACCAGGGCCTTGTCGGTGACGCCCTTGCTCGACCCTTCGAGGACCGGCTTGACCATCAGCGGATAGCGCAGTCGGCCCGGCAACTGAGCCGGAGTGTCCACCGTCACGAAGCGCGGCGTGGGAATTCGATGGTAGCTGAGGATTTCCTTGGTGCGCCGCTTGTCAAGGCAGTTGCCGAGAGTGACCGGGTCGCTGCCGGTGTAGGAAATGCCGAGCATGTCGAGCATGGCCGGGATCTGCGCCTCGCGGCTGGCACCGTGCAGACCTTCGGCGATATTGAAGACCAGGTCGGGCTTCAGTTCGCGGAAAGCGGCGAAGGCGTCGAGATCGGCGTTGACCAGGGATACCCGATGACGAGTGGCTAGAGCGGATTCCACGGCACGGATGGTGTGGATGTCATCCCATTCGGCGTAGAGATCGTCAGCGGGTGCGGGCGAGGGAGGTTCGGGATCGGGTTCCGCGCAAGCGGAATCGTCCCGCAGATTGTGGGAGAGGGCGATGTGCATGTGTTAACCCCTTTTTCAAGCCGTGAAAAGCGATGCCCGATGGGCGGGAGAGGCGTAGAAAAGATCCGGGAGCGTGGGGCGTGCGGCTATAAAAAGGGGTCTCTTTTTACGCTTCGTCTTGCGCATGCCCGGATCACGAACGACTCTCTTATTTCGCTATTTACTCCTCCTCCCAAAGACTTGTCAACAGGGAAAAAAAACCGAAAAAATGCATTTAAAAAACAAGGAGTTAAAAAGTTTATTCAGGCAGATTCCGGAGCTTTTTTCGGAACAATTCCAGACAAAGTAAGCGGCCCGATTGCCACCATGAAAAATCGATTGTCGTCAATCACGCGCGGGAGTAATATCGCCGCGCCCGAAAGCGTAATTTTAGGCACCAGGCCCTCCATCCCGCGCGAGGTACGACCATGCCCGTCGTTCTGCAAACCACCCTCCTGCTCATCCTCTCCAATCTCTTCATGACCCTGGCCTGGTACGGCCATCTGCGCAACCTAAGCCACAAGGCCTGGTACATCGCCGTGGTGATCAGTTGGGGGATCGCCTTCTTTGAATACGTGCTCCAGGTGCCCGCCAACCGCATCGGTTACGGGGTCATGAGCCTGGCGCAGCTAAAGATCCTGCAGGAAGTCATCACCCTCTCGGTCTTCGTCCCCTTCGCTTTTCTTTACATGGGCCAACCCCTCAAGCTCGACTATCTCTGGGCCGGGCTTTGCCTGCTCGGCGCCGTCTATTTCATCTTTCGCGCCTGAGCTTCAAATCCCACCGGCCTTTTCAATGAGCGCGGCGAGCTTTTCCGCCAGAAGCGCATAGCCGCGTCCATTGGGATGGATCTGGTCGCTCTTCAGTTCCCGCTCGCTGAGAATTTTCGCCAGGATCTTCTCCTCGTAAGGCAGGGCGAACTCCTCGGCCAGTTCTTCATAAAGGGGATCGGCCGAAAGGAACAGTCCGACTTGCGGCACCCCGACCAGCAGTACCTCGGCGCCGGATTCTTGACAGAGCGCGATCATTTCCCGCAGATTACCGATCAATGCCTCGCGGTCGAGCCGTCGTAGAAAATCGTTACCGCCGTGGCAGAGAATCACCAGCGCCGGTTGGTACTCCGCCAGCAACTCCGGCAGCCGCTTCAGACCGGCGGCGGCAACCTCGCCGGGGACCCCGGCATTGACCACCTCTCGCCCGAGAAGCCCGGCGAGCACCGCCGGGTAGGTTTCCTCCGTACCGGCGCCGGTGCCGTGGGTCAGGCTGTCGCCGAAGGCCAGGATCACCGCATCCCCATCGAGCGGGGAAATCCGAGGCGTCTTTTCGCAGGCGGCCAACAGCCAAAGGGCGAAGAGGCAGCAAACCGTAACCAGCAACCGGTGACCCCACAAGTCTCCGGATCGACCTGAAATCTTCACGACAAGCATCTTGACCTCCTGACAAATGGGCATTAACTATATATAGAGATTAGCAAAGACAGACCGGAGCAAGAAAACTGCGCTCCCGAGCGCAATAGACTCCCACAGGCGGCACGGCATTTGCTTTTCAGGAGCATGAAACCTGCCGAACGGGGGAGGACGAACTTATGAAACGATCGATCAAAATAGTCTTAAGCCTCATTCTGTTCATGACCTTAGGCCTGCCGGCGGGGGCTTCGACCCCCCAGGCTGACCGCGTGCTGGTGGTCAAGGGAGAGCGGCGCCTGTACCTTTACCAGGGGGAGGAACTGCTGCGCAGTTACAAGATCGCCCTGGGCAAGAATCCCATCGGCCACAAACAGCGCCAGGGGGACAACCGCACCCCGGAGGGGCGCTATAACCTCGACCGACGCCTCGTCGACAGCAAATTCTACCGCGCCATCCACATTTCCTACCCCAACGAGCAGGATGCGCGGCGGGCCGCCGCCAAGGGGGAGCACCCCGGGGGAAGCATCATGATTCACGGCGTACCCAATCGCTACAGTGACGGCAAGGACTTCTTCGTCCGCCACGACTGGACCGAAGGCTGCATCGCCGTCACCAACGAGGATATGTTTGAGATCTGGCAACTGGTGGCCGAAAACACCCCCATCGAAATCCGTCCCTGAAATTCTTTTGTTCCCTCTTTACAAAAGGAACGGCGGTGGTAACCTTTAATCAAACACCAGCAAGGGAGGGTGATAGCATGATCGTCTCTGAGCCACCGGGTCACACACACGTTGCCCATAATACCATGGAGCAACGCTGATTCCCCTCGAACCAACGTAACTTTCCAACCAAAAACATACCGATAGACAAAAAGCCCCGGTGCCAGCCGGGGCTTTTTCTTTCCGTTACTTCCAGCACGCAAGCCGCCTATCCCTTGAGCGCCGTCAGCATCGCCTCGCCCATGCGGGTCGGGCTGGTGGCAACGGTCACGCCGCATTCCTGCAGGGTGCGGATCTTGTCCTCGGCCTTGCCCTTGCCACCGGTGATGATCGCCCCGGCGTGCCCCATACGCTTGCCGGGAGGCGCGGTAACGCCGGCGATGAAAGCGGCGACCGGCTTTGTCATGTGGTCGCGAATCCACTCGGCCGCTTCCTCCTCGGCGCCGCCGCCGATCTCACCGATCATGAAAACCGCCTCTGTCGCCGGGTCGTCGTTGAACATCTTCATCACATCGACGAACTTCATGCCAATGATCGGGTCGCCGCCGATGCCGACGCAGGTCGACTGGCCGAGACCGGCGTCGGAGAGCTGCTTGACCGCTTCGTAGGTGAGGGTGCCGCTGCGGGAAACAACGCCGATCTTCCCCGGCTTGTGGATGTAGCCCGGCATGATGCCGACCTTGCATTCGCCGGGGGTGATGAGGCCGGGACAGTTGGGGCCGACGAGCCGGGTCTTGCTCTGCTCGACGATGCGCTTGGCCATGACCATGTCGCGGATCGGCACCCCTTCGGTGATGCACACCGCCAGTTCAATGCCGGACTCCACCGCTTCGAGGATGGCGTCAGCGGCCGCCGGCGGCGGCACGAAGATCATCGAGACGTTGGCCTTGGCGATGCGCAACGCCTCTTCCATCGAATCGAAAACCGGGATGCCGTCAACGTGAATCCCCCCTTTGCCGGGGGTGACGCCGGCGACGATGTTGGTGCCGTACTCCCGGCACTGGCGGGTGTGAAAGAGGCCGGTCTTGCCGGTGATCCCCTGCACCACCACACGACTGTCTTTATTGATCAGAATGGACATCGGGCGTTCTCCGTGAGTTGAAGGGAAGCAAGACTCAAGCCTCGGCCTGGGCGAGCATTTTCACAATACCGGCGGCGCCGTCGCCAAGGGTGTCGACACAGCGCACATTGAGCCCCGATTCAAGGAGCAGTTGCTTGCCCTCCTCGACCTGCGAGCCGTCCATCCGTACCATGATCGGCAAGGTACAATGGACTTCGGAGGCCGCCTCGATGATCCCCTGGGCAATCACGTCGCAACGCATGATGCCGCCGAAGATGTTGAC
>DIVU01000120.1 GCA_002423365.1 Desulfuromonadaceae bacterium UBA6124
CTCAGTTCCAGTTCGGCCATGAAGGCCGCCCAGGTTTTTTTCCCCAACTCTACGCCGTACTTCATCACCGCCACAGCGTCGGTGTTCATATAGGGGACGTGGTTTTCCGGTGATTCGGTGGAGAGCCCCCAGCGACAAAGGGCGTGATGCTGGGGTTCGGCGATGTTCACGCCGCCGAGCAGACGCGGACGCCGCGAGGAAGTGAAGGAACCGTCGGTCAAAAGCACCGCCACCGCCCCGGAACCGCCGGTGAGGGTCGCCAGCGAGGTGGTNNCCCGCGCGGATCTGACCGAGCTCAATGCGGTTGGCGATGTCGAGCACCCCGTTGAGCACCCCGAGACAGGCGTTGGAGAGGTCGTAGACGGCGGTGTTCCCCTGGATGCCGAGGGCGGCGGCGACCTGACAGGCAGTGGCCGGCTCGAAATGCTCGCGGCAGACCCCGGCGTAGACCAGGGCGCCGATATCCTGCGGCGAAATATCCCGCCCCTGCAGGGCTTTTTTCGCGGCGGCGATGGCCCCCTGGGAAATGGTGGCCCCCGGTTTCCACCAGCGGCGCTCGCGNNCTTCCAGTTGTCCCGGCGCGATATGCAGAGCGTCGTACATGGGCTTAAGCCGGGTTTCCAGCTCCGTTGAGGTGACGACGATCGGCGCCAGTTCGTAGCCGACCGATTCGATGTAAACGCGGGAATATCTCATCAATGAATATCCAGAATAAATGGTTCGGACCCCTAGGCTCCGCCATCGGAAATGGGCGCGGGCCGGGCGCGGGCTCCGTTTTGTAACATAAAACCCTATGCGGGAAAAGCAAAACCGCCTCGTCCGTGGCGGAAAAGGCGGTTAAGGTTAGAGCAAAGGGTAACCGGCCATTGAAAGAAAAACTCGGATTTTCTAGCGCCGGTCTCCCAATACGCGCAACAGCATGAGGAACAGGTTGATAAAGTCGAGATACAGTGTCAGGGCGCCGAGGATGGCGGCTTTTTGCATCGAGGCGCCATCGGCGAAGCCCTGTTGGCCGATCCTCTTCAGTTTTTGGGTGTCGTAGGCGGTGAGGCCGACGAAGACGAGCACGCCGAGATAGCTCACCACCCAGGTGATCATCGCGCTCTGCATGAAGATGTTGACCAGCGAGGCGATGATGATGCCGACCAGCCCCATGAACATGAAGCTGCCGAGCCCGGTGAGATCACGCTTGGTGGCCGCTCCGTAGAGGCTCATGGCGGCGAAGGTGCCGGCGGTGATGAGAAAGGTGCTGGCGATGGAGCTTTCGGTATAGACCACGAAAATCGCGGCGAAGGTGATGCCGTTCAGCGCCGAATAAAGCAGGAACATCAAGGTGGCGGTCGTGGCGCCGATGCGGTTGATGGCCGCCGAGAGGGCGATGACCAGGGCCAGTTCGCCGATCATCAGTCCGAAAAAGAGCATTTTGTTGCCGAAGATCGCCTGGAGGAGGGTCGGCGACGACAGGGTCAGGGCCGAGGCGAGGGCGGTCAGAACCAGACCGGCGGTCATCCAGCCGTAGACGCGGGGGAAGAACCCGTTGACGGCGACGATCGCCGGACTGCTTTCATAAGGGATGTTGCGGTCGAGCATACATGGACTCCTTGACGGGATAAAATAGGATCGAGTTTTGCTATCAATGTTTCATTGTCGCCAACCTGGGCTTTGCGAGCAAGTCTTTTCGGCAGCCGGGGGAAGATATCGCATGCAAGGTCGTTGAATTTCCGGCGGTGGATGTGTACTATGGCACGCCGCGACGGAAGGCAGGGATGAAAAGTCTTTTGTCCATCCTCAGGTAGCGGCCGAATCTTACCAGAAAGCGGAGTGTTATGATTGCCAGCATGACCGGATACGGCAAGGGACAGGCGGAGGTGGACGGCCTCTGTCTGACCGTGGAAATCAAGACGGTGAATCATCGTTACGGCGATGTGACGGTCAAGAGTCCGCGTTTTCTTTTTGCCTTCGAAAACGATATCAAAAAGCGCGTCGCCGAAGTTCTTAAACGCGGCAAGATCGATCTCTTCATCAGCCAGGAAGCGGTTTCGGAACGCGGCCTTGCGCCGGCCCTGAATCGCCCGCTGGCTGCGGCTTACGTCAAGGTTTTCGAGGAAATGCGCGAGACTTTCGGGCTCGGAGGCGAACTCTCCCTGGCCTTGCTCGCCTCCCAGAAGGATGTCGTCACTCTGCGTGAGGGGAATCTGGATGAAACCGCTTTGCGCCAGTGTCTGGAGCGAGCTCTCGGTACGGCGCTTGACGCGGTTGTGAAAATGCGTCGCGCCGAGGGGGAAGCGACCCTGGTGGATATGGCCGAGCGCTTGCGTCTGCTGGAAGAGATGCTGGCCGAGGTCGAGGCCCGTGCCCCCCAAGTTCCCGGGGAATGGCTGACCAAACTGGAAGCGCGCCTGGCCAAGCTCAAAAACGATCTCGATCTGGACCCGCAACGGCTCGGCCAGGAATTGGCGATTTACGCCGACCGCTGCGATATCAGCGAAGAACTGACCCGATTTAAGAGCCACCTGGTGCAGTTTCGCGCCCTCTTCAGCCAGGATGAGGCGGTAGGGCGACAGATGGATTTTCTCGTGCAGGAACTGAACCGCGAAGTCAACACCATGGGCTCCAAATCCAACGATGCCGAGTTGACTCGGAAGGTAGTGGCGATGAAGGCCGAGCTGGAAAAGATTCGCGAGCAGGTTCAGAACATCGAATAGAGGGGGCAAGGGTGGCGGAAGAAGGCAGAAAGAACGCGTCGGGGTCAGTGGGTAATCTTTTTGTCGTATCGGCCCCTTCGGGGGCGGGCAAGACCTCGTTATGCAAGGAGATCGTTGACTTCTTCCCGCGCTTGCGGCATTCTGTTTCCTACACGACGCGCCCGCCTCGGGCCGGTGAAGTCGATGGTCGGGATTATCATTTTGTCGCCCGGGACGCCTTTGATCGCATGGCGGCCGCCGGGCGCTTTGCCGAATGGGCCGAAGTCCACGGCAACGGTTACGGCACGGCTATCGCCACCCTTGAAGAAGCCCGATCTGGCGGTTATGATCTGCTTCTCGAAATCGATTGCCAGGGGGCGGCGCAGATCAAGCATAACTATCGCCACGGGGTCTTTATCTTCATCCTCCCACCCAGCTTCGACGAGTTGCGCCACCGCCTCGAAGGCCGGGGGACCGACAGTGCCGAAATCATCGCCCGGCGTATCGAGAACGCCCGCGGGGAGATCCTGCAAGCGGCCTGGTACGATTTTCTGGTCGTCAACGATGACTTTTCCCGCGCCTGGGATGAATTCAGGGCGATCATCCTCGCCGAGAACTGTCGTTCGGCGCGGGTTCTTCCCACCCTGCCGGACGAATTCGGCCTGGCGGAATCTTTGTGAGACCTAAACCAATTCCTTAAGGAGTATCGATAATGGCCCGTATTACCGTAGAAGATTGCCTGCGCCAGATCCCTAACCGCTTTTTGTTGGCGATGGTGGCCGCCAAGCGCGCCAAGCAGCTGTACAAGGGTGGGCAACCCCTGATCGAAAACAAAGCGAACAACAAAAAGATCGTTCTGGCACTGCGGGAAGTCGCCGCCGGCAAGGTCGAATTTGAAATCCCATCCCGCAAGAAGCCGTAATTTCTCCTTTTCGGCGCGGGAGGCCGCTTTCGCCTCCCGCGTTCCCGATCCAGTTCGATCCCCTTTCCGCCAGCCTCCGTCCCGCCCGGGCCGCATGCCGATTCCCTTGCTATGATTCGACTGGACGATATCCTCGATAAAATTCAAGCCTACAACCCCGGTGCCGACCTGGACGCGGTGCGCAAGGCTTATGTCTACAGCGCCAAGGTTCATCAGGGACAGACCCGCCTTTCCGGGGAGCCCTATCTGACCCACCCGATGGAGGTCGCCTACATCCTCGCGCAACTCAAGATGGATGTGCCGACCATCGTCACTGGCCTGTTGCACGACACCCTTGAGGATACCCTCACCACCAATGACGAGATGCGGGGTATTTTCGGCGACGAAGTGGCCGATCTCGCCGACGGCGTCACCAAGCTCAGCAAAATGACCTTCCGCACGCGGGAGGAGCGTCAGGCCGAGAGCTTTCGCAAGATGCTTCTGGCCATGGCCCGGGATATCCGCGTCATCCTCATCAAACTCGCCGACCGCCTGCACAACATGCGGACCCTCGGCTTTCAGCCCGTGGAACGCCGGCAGAAAATCGCTCAGGAAACCCTCGACATCTACGCCCCTCTCGCCAACCGCCTCGGCATCAGCTGGCTCAAAGGTGAACTGGAGGATCTCTCCTTCTCCTTCCTTGAGCCCGAGGCCTACGCGGTATTGCGCGGCCAGGTGAGCGAAAAGGAGAAGGCGCGAGAGGGCTACATCGAGGAAGTACAGGGGCTGATCCGGGAAAAACTTGTCGAACAAGGGATCCAGGGGAATGTCTCGGGACGGGCCAAGCATCTCTATTCCATTCACAAAAAGCTGGTGCGCCAGGGGGGGGATCTCGATCAGATCTACGATCTCATCGCCTTTCGGGTGATCGTCGACGATATCCGCGAGTGCTACGCCGTGCTCGGCATCATCCATTCGGTATGGAAGCCGATTCCCGGACGTTTCAAGGACTACATCGCCATGCCCAAGGCGAATATGTACCAGTCCTTGCACACCACCGTGGTCGGTCCTCATGGCGACCGGATGGAGGTGCAGATTCGTACCGAGGAGATGCACCAGATCGCCGAGGAGGGGATCGCCGCCCACTGGAAGTATAAGGAGGGTCGCGCCGGGGCTTTGGCCAACCGTGACGACAACCGCTTCCGCTGGCTGCGCCAGCTTCTGGAATGGCAGCAGGAAGTCAAGGATTCCCGGGAGTTCATGGATTCGGTGAAGATCGATCTCTTCCCGGAGGAGGTCTACGTCTTCACCCCCAACGGCGACGTCAAGGAGCTGCCCAAGGGCTCGACCCCCATCGATTTCGCCTACAGCATCCATACCGATGTCGGCAGCCGCTGCGTCGGGGCCAAGGTCAACGGCAAGCTTGTTCCCTTGAAGACGACGTTGAAAAACGGCGACATGGTCGAGGTTATGACCTCGCCGACCCAGACGCCGAGCAAGGACTGGCTTGCCTTCGTGCGCACCTCCAAGGCGCGCAACAAGATCCGCAGCTGGGTTCAACAGGAATTACGCGAAAAGAGCGTCGAGATGGGCCGCAGCTTGCTGGAAAAAGAGCTGCGCAAGTACGACACCAGCTTTAAACGCATGCTGGCCTCCGACGATCTGGCCCACGCCGCCGAGGATCTCGGTTTCCGGCAGGTGGACGATCTCATCGCTTCCGTCGGTTATGGCAAGGTTCCCCTCGGGCAGGTCATCAGTCGTGTCGTCCCTCAGGAAAAGCTGCGGGCCGAACGTCCAAAGCCGGAAAAAACCGGGGAACGTACCCCGAAAAAGGCCTCCAGCGCCATTCGCATCGACGGCGTCGAGGATATTCTGGTGCGCTTTGCCAAATGTTGCAGCCCGCTGCCGGGGGATCCGGTGATCGGCTTCATCACGCGCGGGCGCGGCGTCACCGTCCATGCCCTCGATTGTCCCCACGTTCAGGAGCTCGACCCGGAGCGGCGGGTAGAGATCGAATGGGATCTCAAGAAAAAAGCGACCCGGCCGGTTCGTATCCGCGTTCACTGCGTCAACCAGAAGGGGATGCTCACTGGCATCACCGGGGCGATCACCAACAGTGAGGCCAACATCACCAGCGCTAATGTTCACTCCACCCCCGATGGTCAAGGGGTCAATATCTTCGAGATCGACGTGCAGGATCTTGATCACCTCAATCGGGTAACACAGGCGATTCTCAAGATCAAGGGGGTCTTTAAGGTGGAACGGATGCGTCACTGACAGGGCACGGCATCTTTGTCGCAAACAGGGGAGGCAGCGAACATGAGCATCGAAAAGATATCGACCACGGCGGCTCCGGCGGCCATTGGTCCCTATTCACAGGGCGTGCGGGCGGGGGATTACGTCTTTTTTTCCGGACAGATTCCTCTCGACCCGGCGACCGGCGAGATGGTTGCCGGGGGTATCGAAGCCCAGGCCCGGCAGGTTCTGGCCAACATGGAAGGGGCTTTGACGGCTACGGGACTCGATTTCGCCCAGGTGCTGAAGACCACCATCTTTCTCACCGACCTCAAGGATTTCGCCCTGGTCAACGAAATCTATGGGGCGCGTTTTTCCGGCATCTATCCGGCGCGCTCCACGGTCCAGGTCGCAGCCTTGCCGAAAGGGGCGGCGATCGAAATCGAGTGGGTGGCTTATTGCGGAAAATAGCTGAAAAAAACCGGGCGAGCCCTTAAGGCCCGACCGGCACGTAGAAACCAAAAAAGGGAACCCGCCGGGGTTCCCTTTTTTTTAGAGAGCTTTGACCACCGCGCCCGAGCGGATGCAGCGGGTGCAGACTTTCATGGAGCGGACCGTCCCCTGGTGCAAGGCCTTGACCTTCTGCAGGTTGGGATACCAGACCTTACGGGTTTTGTTATGAGCATGGCTGACATTGTTGCCAGTCGACGGTTTTTTTCCACAGATTTCACAGATTCTCGCCATCTTTTTTAACCTCCTGGAATTTTGGAACGTGAGTAATTACCACGGAAACTAAGGTATTGCAACCATTTTTCCCTAATTGCCTGCGGATTATTTTCTGATGCGCCGGGAGAGTCGGCCGGCGACGGCGAATCCGGTCAGAATTTCGCCAATACTCCCCATCCTCGGGAAAATGCAGGTCCCCTGACAAAGAACCAGGTTCCGACTCAACCAGGGATTCTGCAGCGTACCGGGAAACGCGTCGAAGCTTCGACGCGGATTGTTACCTCCGCTATCAGCGAAGGATTTCAACCGTTTGGGAGAGGGGGAGGAAAAGGGGAAGAGAGCTAGCAGATGCCCAATGACCGCCTCCTGGGCGGTCTTCGCCGGTGATTCGCTGTAGCAATGTATCCCCCCTTCGTGGGCATGAAGGCTACTACGCAAGCTGGGGTTTTCACCATGTATGATGCGTGACGCCAGTAACTTGGAAGGAGCAGGGTGCAACGGACCGCTGAGCCAACATCCTTTGGGGCTCGGACGGCGGAACAGGGGAAGGGCGGCGGCGATTTCAGGGGGAAGGGCCTCGCATTGGCCGATGATCAGGGTGCCCGCGGAACATTCGCGGCCGTCGTGGAGTTGCAGACGATGCCCGTCGGCCAGGGCCGCGATTTTCGTCAAGGGTTCGTAAAGACCGTGAAACTGGAGATAACGGCGAGAGAGAAGATCGTCGAGCAGACTTTCATCCAGGGCCTGGGGCCGGGAGAGACCATGCCAGAGCAG
>DIVU01000361.1 GCA_002423365.1 Desulfuromonadaceae bacterium UBA6124
CCCCCTACCCGGGCCGGGCCGCGCTGCTGCCGCCGTCGACCGGCCCGAGGGAACTCTGGCTGCATGTCACCGACCGCTGCAACCTCGCCTGCGGCCATTGCCTCTTCAGCTCCGCCCCCGACAGCCGTCGGGAACTCCCCCTGGCGCGCCTGCGGGAACATATCCGTGAGGCCTACCGCCTCGGCTGCCGCCGCTTTGCCCTCACCGGCGGCGAACCCTTGCTGCACGGCGACTTTCCGGAACTGATCGAAGAGCTGCTGGCCCTGCCCGAGACCCGCATCGTCGTCTTGAGCAACGGCCTGCTCGCCGAAAAGCGCCTGCTCCCCCACTGGCCCCGGCGACGGATCAGCCTGCAGATCAGCGTCGACGGCCGCCCGGAACATCATGACCGGCTGCGCGGCGCCGGCAGCTTTGCCCGCCTCGACGAGCAATTAAAGCGGCTGCGGCAAGGGGGTTGGCATTTCTCCCTGAGCTGCTGCCCGACCCGGGAGAACGCCGCCGACCTTCCCTGGCTGGTCGACTTCGCCGCCGACCGGGGAGCCGCCTCTCTCCATTTCATGTGGCATTTCCTTCGCGGGCGCGGTAACCACGCCCAACACCTCGATCCCCCGGCGCTGCTCGACCCGGTGCTGGCCGCCTGTCGGCGGGCGGAGGAGCGGGGGCTGAGCATCGACAATCTGGAAGATCTCAAGGGACGGATCTTCGCCCCGCCGGGAACCGTGCACGACGGCACCAACGCCGGCTGGGAAGCGGCCGCCATCGGCCCGGACGACCGCCTCTATCCCACCGCCGCCACCATCGACCTGGAAGAGCTGGCGACGCCCCTCGATCAGGGGCTGGAGTACGCCTGGCGGCAAAGCCCGGTGCTGGCGCGGGTGCGGCAAGCGAGCGCGGCCAGTCTCGACGATCCCTGGCGGCTGCTTCTGGGCGGGGGGGACCTCGACCACTCCTATCACCACCGGGGCACCTTGGTCGGCGACGATCCCTATCAGCCCCTGCACGAAGGGCTCGCCCTCGACCTTATCCGCCGCGCCGCCGAACGCCTGCCGGCCGCCGCCGGTCCGGCGCTGCGCCTCAAGATGGGCGAGCTGCTCGTCAGCTGCGCCCCCCATGGCCCGGTCGTCCTCGGCCATGGCAACTGCCTGCTCGCCGTCGACGACTTCGGCGACGGCCGCGATCAGGTCGGCCGCTACTACGCCTCGGCCACCGCCGACGAGCACGAGGAGATCCTCAATCCCGTCCACTACGCCCAGGAACTGCTGGAACACATCCCCGCCGCCTATCGCTTTCGCGGCTACGGCTGCGGCAGTCCGGTCATGGACGCCGGGGTGAAACCAGGGGAGCGCCTGGTCGATCTCGGCTGCGGCAGCGGCGTGGAGTGCTTCATCGCGGCGCGGCTGGTGGGGGAAAAGGGGCGCGTGACCGGGGTGGACATGCTCGAACCGATGCTCGATCTCGCCCGGCGCGGCGCCGTCGACGTGCGGGGCAATCTCGGCTACGACAATCTCGCCTTCGTGCGCGGCTATCTGGAAGAAATCCCCCTACCCGACGGCGAAACGGATCTGGTGGTGAGCAACTGCGTCCTCAACCTGTCCCTCGACAAGCGCCGCACCTTCGCGGAAATCTTCCGGATACTCGCCCCCGGCGGGCGGCTCACGGCGGCCGACGTGGTCTGCGAAAGCGAACCTTCCGCCGCCATCCTCAACGATCCGACCCTGCGCGGTGAGTGCATCGCCGGCGCCCTGACCCAGAAGGATCTGCTGGGGATTCTCGAAGAGAACGGTTTCACCGGCTTCCAGGTGATCAAGCGTCTGCCCTACCGGGAGGTGCAGGGACACCCCTTCTTCTCCCTAACCTTCAGCGTCCGCCGCCCCGCCGCCGAGGGCTGCGCCGAAAGGAACGGGTCCGGACGCTTGCGGGTGCTCTATCCGGGACCGGGAGCGGCGCTGCTCACCGCCGATGGCCGTTGGCTGCGTCCGGGACAGGTCGAAACCCTCGCCGCCAACGAGGCCGAACGGCTTGGAGATCAGGTCTGGCAACTGGATGAACAGGGCTGGGTCACCAACGTGGCGATGGCCGCCGGCGGCAACTGCTGCATCCCGCCGGAAGCCCAGGGGCAGGCGCAACCGCTTGCCGAGCGGCACGGCAGCGGCTGCCTGGTCTGCGGCGCGCCGCTACTCTACCACGCCGTGGAGCGCCAGGCGACCTGCCACTATTGCGGACTCGAACTGGCCGCCAACGCCTGCTGCGAACAGGGGCATTTCGTCTGCGATAGCTGCCATGTCGGCGATCGCCTGGAGCTGATCGAGCACCTTTGCGCCAGCGCGACGGAAGCCGATGTCATCGCCCTGCTGCAACGCCTGCGCCGCCACCCGGAGATCCCCCTGCACGGCCCCGAGCATCACGCCCTCGTTCCCGGGGTGCTGCTCGCGGCGCTGCGCAATGCCGGCCATCCCGTCGATCCGGAACAGTTGCGCAGCGGCATCCGCCGAGGGGCCGGGATCAGCGGCGGCAGTTGCGGCTATCTCGGCATCTGCGGCGCCGCCGCCGGAGTCGGCGCGGCCTTCAGTATCCTCCTCGAAGCGACGCCGCTAAAGGCCCGGGCCCGCCGGCAGGTTCAGCGGATCGTGCAACGGATTCTCGGCGAGATCGCCGCTTACGAAGCGGGGCGTTGCTGCCAGCGGGACTGCTGGATCGCCCTGCGCGGCGCCGTCGCCATCGCCGAAGAACTCTGGCCCCTGGACCTGCCCGAGGTCGCGCCCTTTGCCTGCGCGCAAATGGCGGACAATCGCGAATGTATTGGAGCTGCGTGCCCGCTTTGGCCGACCCGGACGCGAGAGCTGGTCGATCCGGCGTTGCTGAATACGGCCGACGAGATTCCCGCCCATGAATAAAAAGAAACTGCTCTTCTTCCTCCTCGGCTCGCTGTTGGCGGCGCTCTTTTTCATCTTCGACCTCGGGCGTTTTCTCACCCTGGAAAGCCTGAAAAACAACCGCGACCTCCTGCTCGCCTGGCAGGACGACCATCGCCTGGCGACCGTCGCCCTCTTCATGCTCATCTACATCGCCCAGACCGCCCTCTCCCTGCCCGGCGCGACCATCCTTTCCCTCGCCGCCGGCGCCCTCTTCGGTCCCTGGTTCGGCAGCCTGTACGCGGTCACCGCCGCCACCCTCGGCGCCGGAGTGGCCTTTCTCGCCGTGCGCTATCTCTTTCGTGACGGGGTTGTGAAAAAATTCGGCGTAAAACTGGAAGGGATCAATCGCGAACTGGAAGGGCGGGGGCTCAACTATCTGCTCTTTCTGCGGCTGGTGCCGGTCTTTCCCTTTTTTCTCATCAATCTCGCGGCGGGCCTGACCCGGTTGCCGCTGCGGACCTTCCTGCTCGGAACCTTCGTCGGCATCATCCCCGGTGGCTTCGTCTACGTCAACGCCGGCGCCGGTCTTGCCGCCATCGACACCCTCGGCGACATCGCCTCCCCCCGAGTCCTCGGCGCCTTCGCCCTCCTCGGCCTCTTCGCCCTGATTCCGGTGATCTACGGGAAATTCAAGGGGCGTGGGACATCGGCCGACACCAAGTAAAATGGCCACCGCCTTCAGGCATAGTGGCCATTTTCTTTTTCCGCTATCCGTGGATGTACTTGCGCGCGCGGTCTCTGATGAAAAAAACGCCCTTAAGCCTACTTCCTGGTCAGGAAATTCTCGCGATCGGATTTATCGCGAAAGCCCCCCCGCCCCTCGATGCCCCCCTCATAACATGATGAAACAAACCTGGGACATTAACTCTCGCTCGCCTTGGCATTTATCCCCCTGACGAGGACGGCCATTTCCAATCACAAGTTGTAAAGGATACCAGCGTCCCAGTTGACCCGTCCACAAAGGCTTTCGCGGTAGGTCAGTTTGAATCAGCTAAAAAAATGCCCCGGCTTTTCAGTCGGGGCACAGTGGAATTTCCGTAGTTTAACGTTATTTTCTTCGCCGCAAGCACACCAGCCCCAGCAATCCGCCGCCGACAAGAACCAGGGTCGAGGGCTCGGGTACCGGCGCCGGGCCTGTAACGCTTCCGCCAAAAATCTGGTCGTAACTGCCGATGAAACTTTCGGTGATCACCAACGAATGACCGTTAAGATTGATTCCCCATCCCGTGTCAATAACCAATTGATCAACCAGCAGGTCGTCCAGTAACGTCAGACTGGTTTCGACTATCAGCCTGCCGATGTTTGCCAATGATTCGAAGACCGAGCCCTCGTTGGCATCGCCTGAAAGATCGTCGTCCTGAGTTCCCAGCATGTGCACGATCACCTGGCTCAGATCGGAATTCAGCATGTTGATGAAATCGTCCCCGATAAAAATCTCCGTCGGTCCGGTGAACGCCAGAGTTGCGGTGTCGGCGACAAGAAAATCGGAGCCGACATGGATCACCGGAGCCGCCCCGCTCAGCGATCCGTTTACCAGCAGGTCCCCCGCTTCGGTGTAGATGCCGCCGTTGAGCACCATGCTTCCGCCTACGTCGATAGTGGTCGTGTTGCCCAGAATGTTGATAATGGCGTCGGTGGCACTAAAAGTAGATGTGGAGCGCACAGCCAGACTGTTCGTCGTCAAGCTTCCCCCGGTCATATCAATCTGTCCACCGGTTTCGACAACTACCTTTTTGCCGTTAAGATCACTGTCGGCAGCGGTCAATTGTCCGCCTTTATGCACATGCAGCAAGCCGCTGGCGCCGCTGGACAGATTGACATCAGCATACGTCAAGTCCAGGGTTGAGTGATCCACGATCAGTTCGCCACGGTTATCGTCCTCACTCGCGTCCGCCTGGTGACGGACGACTGCGTGGTTTGACTCCGTTCCCTGAACGGTCATCGCCGTCCCTTCAAGCAGAAGCATCTGATCCGCAAATTCGGTTACGCCACCAGTCTGGGTGACGGTGCTGTTCCAGAACCAGGTGCTGTCTCGCGCAGTGATGTTGGAATTCTGGTAGTTGTGCTGCGACTTACTGAAATCGATCCACTTGGCCGCCAAGCTGCTGCCAGTGAGGGTCACGCCGGCCAGCGTGCCGTCCTGGCCGTAACCTCCAAACCGATCGCCGGCGTCGATGTCGCTGTCATTGGCGACCAGGTGACCCATCACGGAAAGATCGCCGGTGGTCACAGGTGTGCCGTTTAAAACAAGGCTTCCAGTCGGAGAGCCAGAATTACCAATACGGATATCGGTCCGCGCGTTGAGGCGGCCCCCGGCCATCTCGACCTTGCTGCCGACGTCTTCGACCCACAGATTTTCCGCATCAACATCACTATTGGTCAAAGTCACCGTGCTTTCATTCTGAACGTGTAAAACTCCGCCGACTTTAACCTGGCTGTTATTGGCGGCCGTCATAGTGCTGTTCCCCTGAATCAGCATCCATTCGCTTAAGCCGGTATCGACAGTGGAATTATCGAGGGCTAGAGCAGAACCATTATTCACGTCAACATGCCCGGTTTGCAGGGAGATCCCTACAAGACCCATTTGACTGCTTTCATCAATAATCGTTGCGTTACTGGCCATATCGCTGTCGGTAGCGGTCAGATTACTCCCGTTTCTTACCTGTATCTCTCCGGCTGCCCCACTAGTAACATTGAAGTCGGCGTTTGTAAGAGACAGGGTAGCGTTATCAAGCCACAGGCTGCCGCGATTGTCGACTTCACCGGCTACCGCCTGATGTCGAATGACCGCATGGTCGTCCGCCGTTCCCTGCACGCTCATCGTCGTGCCTTGGTTCAGGACCAGTTCGTCGGCAAATACGGTTTCGCCCCCGGTCTGACTTACCGTGCTGTTGCCATACCAGATACTGTCCCGGGAAACTACCGATGAATTGTCAAAGTCGAGTGTCGCGCCCTCGCTGGATTCGATCCAGTTGGTCGACAGATTACTGTCGGTCGCTGTCAGCGTCGAATTATCAACCTTGAGCCAACCACCGGCTCCGCTGGTGATGTCGACCGTGCTGCCGTTGAGATTCACCGCTGCCCCATTTACGATGATAATATCGCCACGTTCGTGGGTGCTGAGGCCGATGGTGCTGTCATGGCGGATCGTGCTGCCGGTGTCGTTGAGCACGGCTCCGTCGGCGACCCAGAGCTCATCGTGAAAACCAGTGGTTGAGTTGGTCAGGTTAAAGCGGCTTGAGCTGTCGGCCACTGTGATTCTCGATGCCCCCAGAATACTGGATTCGTTGGCAGAGATTGTGGAACCGGAAAGGACGTTGAACGTACCATCAATGGTGCCATAGCCGAGAATATTCAAGGCATCGGCATTGAGGGTCAGCTTGCCCCCGTCAACCATTTCCAACCGTGCCCCAACGTTGATTGTTCCCGAATATTGGAAATCGGCGTTGTCTACCCGGTCGGCATCGAGAAGGCCGCCACTTTCGATGAAAAGATCGCCGCTGACATTCAGTTCACCAGCGTCCAATGTATCGTGGTCTTGAATTGTTAGCGTGCCCACAGTCAGGCCGTCCAACGTTGCCGCCAAAGTCGTTCGCGGCCAGCAAAATAACACCACCAAAAACAAAAGGCAGCCCACTTTATATAGGCGCCTTTCCCGTCCAGCCCTGCATAGTCCGTTCATGGCTTACCTCCATCGTTATTCATTTTAATTTAAAAAACTATTCATCATAAAATGTTAATGCATGGTGCGTTCCAATACTACAAACCAATAAAAACAATTACTTGGTTACATTTTCGCTCATTGCCATTACTATCCTGTGTAAATTATTCCGACGTTTGCCGCTATCCCTTACAACACTTTTGTAACTTGACCGGTTCAGAATCAACCTGAGCCCGCCGCTTTTTGCCTGATCACCTTGGTTACCGCCACGTGAGTGCGACCGGTCATTTTACCAAGGGCAGTCAAGCTTGCCCCAATCCCCTTCCATGCCCACGCATACAGGCGGGGCGCATCCGCGGTCGACAAAACATCGCTGAGGCGGGCCAGGAAATTCTCGCGATCGGATTCATCGCGAAAGATCTCCCGCCCCTCGATGCCCCGGGCCATGACATGATGAAACAAACCTGGAACATTAATTCTCGCTTGCCTTGGCATTTATCTCCCTGCCGAGAACGGCCATTTGCAATCACAAGTTACAAAGGTTACCAGCGCCCCTGTTGACCCGTCGGTACGCGGTCGCCGCCGCCACCATTGGAGACATTGCCTCTCCCCGAGTCCTCGGCGCCTTCGCCCTCCTCGGCCTCTTCGCCCTGATTCCGGTGATCTACGGGAAATTCAAGGGGCGTGGGACGTCCGGGTATCCAAGATAAAAATCCTCCCAGCAAGGATTCGCAGAATAAATGACTACACTTTCAGCGCCATATTGGCGCCGAGATGTTGCCATTTTGGCACCACCGTGGTACTGTTGCGGCAGACAGCCCATGCACGGAGGTAGACATCATGACGACAAAGGTTGAAACACGCATTTCCGCACGCGTGCCCGAACACGTTTACGAGACTCTCACCCGCGCGGCCGAATTGTGCGGCGCGACGATTAATCAATTCCTTGTGCAGTCCGCGCTTGAACGTGCGCGGACCGTCATCGAAGAGGAAAACCTTATCCGCTTGAACGCCGAAGCTGCGAAGCAGTTTTTCGACGCTATCGAGAATCCGCCGGCGCCGAACGAGAAACTTCTTGCGGCCTTCCGCACGCATCAGGTACGGCTTTAAATGCTTCGCATCGAACTCCTGTCACGGAGCCACGACCGGGAAGGCTTCAGCTGCGGCGAGTCCGAGTTGGACGATTATCTCAAAAAAACCGCTCGCCAGCACAATGACAAGGGCATTTCGCGCACCTTCGTCCTTGTCGATGGGGATGAGCCTTTGACCATCCTGGGCTTTTTCACACTTACCAGTTGCGAAGTCGTTACGGCCGAACTGCCGACCGAATATGCCCGTAAATACCCGCGCAAAGCACCCGCCGCGAAACTGGTTCGGTTGGCGGTGGCGACGAAGCGGCAACGGCAAGGACTCGGTGGCCTGATGCTCGCCGACGCCATGCGGCGCACCTTATCTATTTCCGAAAACATCGGAATCATAGGTTTTTTCGTGGATGCAAAGAATCAGAACGCCCGCGACTATTACAAGCAGTATGGCTTCATCCCCCTGCCTTCCTATCCGCTCAGTCTTTTTTTGCCACTGGCCACCCTAGCCGAGGCAGTGGCTGTTCTGAGCAGATGACCGCCACGCCGCGCGATGAAAAATGGCCACCGCCGTCAGGCAGAGTGGCCATTTTCTTTGTTGCGCTTGATCCGTGGATGCATGGGAAAAGACGTCCGAAAACCTACTTCCCTGCCTTCCGTCGAACCGTGATGGTCTCGCCGCCGACGCCCCAGTTGTCCGTGTCGACCTCGTCGATGACGACGACGGTCGTCGCCGGGTTTTTGCCGAGGACGTCGACCAGCAGCTGGGTCGCCCCAGCGATTAACCGGGCTTTCTGCTCGGGGGTGGCTCCCTCCCGGGTGATCTTGATGTTGACGTAAGGCATGATGCGGCTCCTTTCTACGGTGCGGTTGATGATGTTCCTGATGTGCTCGTTGACGGTTCCGACATCCTTGCCGGACAGATCTGCCGGCTGTGCCTGGGTGAGCCGGACGGTGTCATGACTCGGCAACCGGCAACGTTCGCGGTTGGCCGTGCTCATTTCAGCACTTCCCAATGCCCTCCCTTTTGCGGACCGACGTATTTCAAACGCCCCTCTTTAACCAGCCGGGAACTGGCCATCTCCACGGTCCGCACCGATTTTCCGATTTCAGCGGCGACCTCGGCCAGGGTCATCGTCGGGTTAACTTCCAGCAATTGAAGAATTCGTTCGGGCGTTTTCACCGAAGTTTCTTCGGGATAATTGGCGGCGGCCGTCTTTTGGGTGCGCCGGATCGTCAGCGTGAAACCATCGGTTACACGGAATTCCGGCTCGGGCAGGCCGGCATCACGGCAACGGCGGATGAAGTCGCGGGTGCCGGTACCCATCCGTTCGATGTACTTCGTCAGGTAGAGCGGTTCGGCCAGCAGCGGATTGTGCGGTACGGAACCGTGCGGTTCTCGCAGCCGTTCCAGAGTCAGCGCAGTTCGTCGCAGCTCACCCAGAGGGAGGTATAGATTTCGGACTTCTTGACGGCCAAAAGAGGAAGCTCCTTCTGCTATTAGAGAAAGAACAGACTAGCATTACAGGGGATTTTTCGGAACCACTGAATTTTATCAACGTGAACCCGGCAATGCGGCACAAGGCATGATTTGGGCACCGTGAAATTTGGACCGGGGATGACGTTGGGAAGGCGCGAGGCGGGCGGGGCCCCAAGAACGGGGGAGGGAATTACAAGTTTTTGAAAATAAACGAAAAAAGGCCCGATCAATCGACCGGGCCTTCGTTGTTTTTTTGGAGCGGGAAACGAGATTCGAACTCGCGACTTCAACCTTGGCAAGGTTGCNNAAAGGCCGGGGGACTGTCAACCTTATTTTTCGCTTTTTCCTTCCCGGTCCTCCGGGCCGCCGTTATAGAGCTCCCCGCCCTGCTCGACGTAGGCGCGCAACACCGCCGCCGCCTGGGTGCGGCGCACGTCGCGCAGCACCTCGATCCCTCGGCGGCGCAGCAGGTCCGGCCAGTCGGCGGGCTTATCCCCTTCGTCGAAGCCGACGGCGCGGGCATCTTCGTCGCGGGCGCCGCAGACCAGGCGGACGATTCCCGACCAGGGGACGGCGCCGAGACACATGGCGCAGGGTTCGGTGGAACTGACCAGTTCGAAACGGCCGCCCGCCAGCCCAAGCTGATGCAGGCCGAGGCGCTGTTGGGCGAGGGAGAGGGCGACGATTTCGGCGTGGGCCGAGGAGCAATGGCCGGGCAT
>DIVU01000316.1 GCA_002423365.1 Desulfuromonadaceae bacterium UBA6124
CCTGCGTCCAGGTCTGCCCGGTGGGCGCGACCTACCAAACGAGTGACGGGGTGGTCCTGGTGGATCGCAAATGGTGTATCGGCTGCGGCTACTGCATCATGGGCTGTCCTTACGGCGTCCGGTTTTTCCACCCCAGTGAACATGTGGCCGATAAATGCACGTTCTGCTATCACCGCATCGACCAAGGACTGGATACCGCCTGCGCCCAGGCCTGTCCCTTCGGCGCCCGTCGGGTCGGCAACCTGCGCGACCCGGAAGACCCCATCGCCAAGGTACTGCTGAGCCAGCGGGTCGGGGTACTGAAGGATGAATTCGGCACCAAGCCACAGGTTTTCTACCTCGGCCTCAACAAGGAGGTGAGATAGTATGGTTCACGGTGAACTCTGGACGATCAAGGAACTTTTCGTCCTGCCCAACGAATACATCTACTGGTCGATCCAGATCGTCATGTATCCCTACATGACCGGCCTGGTCGCCGGTGCCTTCGTTCTTTCCTCCCTCTATCACGTCTTCAACGTCGAGCGGCTCAAGGGAATCGCTCGCTTCGCCCTGGTCTTCTCCTTCGCCCTGCTGCCGGTGGCGATGCTGCCGCTGACGCTCCACCTGCAGCAGCCGCTGCGCGGCTCCCATGTGCTGATGACCCCCCATTTCACCTCGGCCATTTCGGCCTTCGGCATCGTCTTCATGACCTACGGCGCTATCGTCGCCGCCGAAATCTGGTTCGTCTATCGTCGCCACATCGTCGAGAGTATCGCCGCGCTGTCGGCCAAGGCCACCCGCGGCGTCGGCGACAACCTGCTGTTGCGTATCCACCAGGTCATTTCCCTGGGCGCCACCGATCTCAGTGAAGACGCGCTGCGCGCCGATCACAAGGCGGTGCGCTTCCTGGCGGCGCTGGGAATTCCCGTCGCCTGCTTCCTGCACGGCTACGCCGGATTCATCTTCGGTTCGGTCAAAGCCAACGCCCTGTGGTTGACGCCGTTGATGCCGGTCATTTTCATTTGCTCGGCGGTGGTGTCGGGAATCGCCCTGTGCATTCTCAGCTACGCGGTCTTCATGACCATCCGCGCCAGGATTGCCCAGCGGGGCGGGGTGGCCCATCGTTCGGGGGAATCGACGAGCGGCATCCAGAACGACGAGATCCGCTCGACAACCCGGTACCTGTTGCTCTTCATGATGCTGGCCATCACCCTGGAGCTGCTCGATGTCATCTTCCGCGGCTACACGGCGGTGAAGTCCTGGGACATCCTGCGCGAAGTCATCTACGACAAGGATTTCACCAAAATTTTTGTCTTGCAGTACGGTCTCGGCAATGTGCTACCGCTGATCCTGCTGCTGGTTCCCGGCCTGACCACGCGCCGGGCCTGCATCGCCTGCGTCATGGTGCTGTTCGGGGTGCTGATGATGCGCTGGAACGTGGTCATCGGTGGCCAGGCGTTCTCCCTGACCTTCGCCGGCTTCATGGAATACCACCTGCCGATCATTCCGACCAGCCTGGAAACCTTTCGCGAAGGCCTGTTCGGGGCGCTGCTGGTGGCCGTCACCCCCTTCGTCCTCTTTTACTTTCTCAACAAAATTTTCCCGGCCTTTCCACGAAAGACCCCCAACTGATCGGCGAGGGAGTGATCCCACAGCCCTACCACACCACCGTGCGTACGACCCGATGGAAGCAGAGCTTAAACGCCAAGAGCCACCCCGGTTTGGGGCGGCTCTTGGCGTTTGTGGGATACTGTCTGGCGTTGGGGACTACTGCGGGAAACCTTCCCCATGGGTCAGAGCCCGCGCCGGGAAATGCCCTGCAGGGGCCGGCCGATGCGGGCCTGGAGAAAATCGAGATGCCGCCGCCGCACCTCGGGGGTGGGGTCCGGCCTTCCCAGGGCCTGCCACTCCCGCGACATGGTTTCGACGATCAGTTGCCATTCCAAATAGTGCAGAGCCCGCGTACGCTGTTCCGGCGCCACGGACCGGTACCAGCGGTCGAGCAACCGGCTTTCATCGCGGGCCGTTTCCACCTGATTGTAGGCGGCGCGCATGGCGCTGTGCATGAACTGAAAGAACTGGTCGCGGGCCGCGCGTTCGCTCGGTTCATGCATCCACCGGCGGCCGTAGGCTCGGTCGGGAGCGTATGTCGCCGAGGCGGGATAGCCTTCGATAAAGGCGACGCACGCCGCGCCCAGTTGTCGCCGTGCCTCCTCGGGAAGCCGCCCCTCGCGCTCAAGGGCCCGCCGCCAGGACACATGTCTTCGGAAAACCTCCGCGCCGGCCACGGCGGCGTCATAGGACGGAGGGGCCGTCGGCAGCGGCGTCGCCGCCCGCCCGTGATGTCCCGTCATCTCGCTAGCAGTCCGGCGGAAACTTCTTGCGTTCTCGGGGCGAACCGCTCGCATTGGATCGTACAGGGTCAGCACCGCTTGTCGCGTCAGACCTTCGTCGATTCCCGCCGGGCGAGTCCGCCTGAGCATTTCTCCGGTAATGAAATCCTCTTGATAGGTGAGCAGAGGCAACCCGCTACCGAAGGAGTCGCGAACGTCCTCCTCCCCCGTATCGGGATTGGGCGACCAGCCCTGGCCGGTCAACGCCCGCCATCGGGAATTGCCGGCGATCTGAGCCATGATCTCGTTTTCCTGAACCCTGGTCCGGGCCTCCTCGCGCACCGCGCCCCGTTCCACGGCAGTGACGTCGCCGATCCCGGATCCGCCACGAGGCCGGGGGGGCTCGTGGCCGGCATGAGTCATTTCGTGAACGATGCTCTGCACGACATCGGCCAGGGTGGTCGTATGCACGAGGATGCGATCCTCGGCGCGCAGAAACCGATGCCCCAGGGCCGGACGTTCGTGAAAATGAAACTCCAGAGGGGTCCCGCGCCGGGGTGGATCTTGGCCGCCACCTCGGCGGGGGCGGCCGAAGTACAGCCATTCGAGTTGCTGAGCGGTATGCAGGAAACAGGGGGAGAGCGCCAGCAGTTCCAACACCTCGGCCGGGGCGATCCGCGGCTGTTCCGTAGGACGGCCGCCGGGGCGCGAACTGGGAACAGTAACGGTAACGGTTCCCAACCCGGCGACGATGCGCCCGCCAATCTGGCTCG
Organism: Desulfuromonadaceae bacterium UBA6124; assembly: GCA_002423365.1. GTDB lineage: Bacteria > Desulfobacterota > Desulfuromonadia > Desulfuromonadales > Trichloromonadaceae > Trichloromonas. Next base: position 3,086 of record DIVU01000316.1, read on the forward strand.
CGACCAGATCGAACGCCCCCACCGGGCCACCGCAATGGCGTTGGATGAGAGCGGAAGGCGATGCCGGACGCGCTCTAGACCGCCCCGGCGAAAGGAGCGGTTCCCGCGCGACCCCGCCACTTCCGGCCAGGGACTCATCGTTCCGGAGCAACTGCCCGACGGCCCGGTTGCCGATGGTTCGCTGCAAACGAAGAAGGGAAGAATTCAGGCCTGTCGCGGGCAAACCGCCCCGGCAGGGGTCCGGACCAACCTCCCGCCCAACATCGAAAGCATTGTTGTTGCTGCCGATCCTTTCAATCATCCCATCCTCCCCAGCCAAGCACCGCCATGGAAAAACCCCTTGGACAGCAGGCCAATGGGTGAACCATTCGGTATTTGCACCGCCACCCTACTTGACGATGGTCACCGTGCAGCGGGCTTCGCCGACGACCTGATGGGAAACGGAACCGAGCAGCCACTCGGCGATGCGGGTGCGACCACGATTGCCGAGAAAGATCATGTCGACACCATTCTGGTTGGCGTAATCGACAATGGTCTCGGCGGCATGGCCGATAACACATTCCAGGAGGATCTCCCGACCGAACGCGGCGGCCTTGGACTTGAGCGCCGCTTGGCCAGCTTCGAGCTTGTCCCGGGAAGCGTTGATGATCGGTTCGAGATTCATCGATACGTCGATCAGATCCGGCACCTGCACCACCGACAGCACGACGATCCAACTCCCCTCCCGGCCGCAGGCAAACTCCAACGCCAGATCGAAGGCTTTGTGCGACGCGGGCGAATCGTCAAAGGCCACGAGAATCTTCCGGGTCATTTCGCTCATGAATTCCTCCTTGTTCAACCCTTACTATCGGTGACATTTCCCCCCATCATAGTCGGGTTTCACCCTCTGTCAATGCGACCTGCTGAGGTTTTCCCGCCCAGAAATCTGACTTTTTTTTCGGCAGCACTCCCCTTCCGCGCCTGTTCCGACAGCAGCCACAGACAGAAAACCGCCCCTTGCCAAATCCGCCATGTTGCGGCATATCACCGAATTAACAGGGCATTTTCTCTTGTCGCCCGAGGATGAAAAGCTTGGCTCGCTCCCTGCAAAACTAAAAAGCGCCCCCCCTCCCTCTACCGCGAAAGGAGACCGCCATGTCCGTTGGCTGCGAGAACATCCCCCTGATTCCCATCGAGGAAGCGGCACGCGCTCTGCACACCACCTCCCTCAGCATCTACATGCATATCAAGCGCAAGCTCATCGTCGGCCGCGAAGTCGGCGAACGATGGTTCGTCGAAGCCGAAAGCCTCGCCGGTTTTCTCGCCCGGAACGGCGACAATGACCCGGTTCTAGTGCATCATGCCTGCCGCGGCTGCGGCGGTTCGTGCGGATAGCCCATGAGCCTCGCCATCAAACCATCGGATCTGCAATACCGCTATCCCCGCAAGAAGGATACCCGCGATCTGCCCAAATTCGCCGGGCTGCCCGACCCCCATCCCTTCGACCGGGACGATCTCTACGAGGTCATCCCCATGTTCGAGGCCGTCATGGATGAACTCGGCAGCGACGATGGCGCGGTGCTGCACCGCCTCGAAGAACTTCTCAACCACGACCTTCCCCGCTGCATCGCCACTCGCGAAGAGGTGTTTCGCTGTCTGATCGAAACGATGCGCGGTATTCTGGGGATGGCCCGGTGAGGAAGACCGCCGATCCCCCAGGTTTTGATCCCCCCTATTGTCGTATTTTGAGACCTGACCCCACACTTTGCCCACCCTTTCCCACGTCCCTGGCCGACACCAGATGTCGAAAAATTTTACATCTCAACGTCGATTTCGCCGACAACAATATAATTATATTCGATTTTTCGGCAAGTTAACCAGCGGAACACCTTTTGCATTAGGGCAGCGATGGACAGTCAGAAACCTTATCAAATGAACAGGAGGCAACATCATGCAACGCTTGATCAAATCCATTCTGGCAACAGTAGCCGCGGGGCTTCTGTTGGCAGGCCCAAGTTTCGCCGTCGACTATGACTTTACCGGTCAACTCCCCTACCACAACAGTGTCGAGATTTTCAACTTCACGACCGACACAACCAGCGACATCACTCTTTTCTCGTCCTCCTGGGACGACGGGGGTGTCGATCCCATGATGGGTTTGTGGAGCGATAACGGCGAGATGCTGGCTTTTCAGGATGATAGCGAGGAGGAGGGGACTGCCTTTTCGAATGGGGTTTCTTATGACTACGGCGAGTTCGACGTCTTCTTTACCCATACGATCGGCGCGGGTTCTTATTTCGTAACCCTCGGCACTTGGCCTAATTACCCTGTCAACTATTTTGAAGAAAATATTCCTGTACTTTTCTCCGACGGCTTCGAGTTAGACGGCGAAGACGGCATTTCTATCAGCGAGTGGTCCGATGGCCTTGAAACTTCCGATTATGTGTTCCATCTCCTGGTAAACCCCGCTCAAAATGCCCCCAGCGCGGTTCCCGAGCCTTCCACGATGCTCCTTTTGGGCGCGGGCCTTGCCGGACTGGCGCTTGCGAGGAAGCGTTTCAACAAATAATTAAAGGCATTGCCATTTTCGACAAGTCCCATAACCCAAAGGGGTGGCCCGGACAGCCACCCCTTTGGGTTTTTTCACGATCCTTGTCGGAAATTTTTACACAGGTGTCGCAATATCTTACTGGCCTTGCCCAGAGTCACTTGACGAGAGTGATCGGGCAACGGACGCAGAGGAAAGAAAACAAACCACCGGGGTCGTGCAAACCACCGGGGTCGTGTCTTGCTGCGACATATTTCTCTTTTTCCCGTGTGTGCTGCTCGCTTCGTTCGGTCCCCTCAATAGGGACTTTCGAGGG
>DIVU01000062.1 GCA_002423365.1 Desulfuromonadaceae bacterium UBA6124
CCCGCCAATCAGGTGGGTTTTTTTGTTTTCTACAAACGTCACACGACCATGAAAGTCTCTCTATTCATCGGCCACACGCTAAATGGCAAGATCAACTACCGCCATAACACGAAGAACCTTCGTCCAACGTCATTTGTTCGGCCAACACTTCCTCGAGAAAACGTGCGTCAGCCTTTTCTTGGCAATTTTTTTTTAAACTAGAAGCCAGTTTAAGCTGTTTTCTGTAGTTTTAACGATTGGCTCTATAATTGCAAATTCAAGGCTCCTCAGATAAAATAGCCTTCTAGTTTCCACGGGTTCAACACCCATCCACTTGGCCCATACAGCAGAACTCACAAGAATTTCACCGGAGAGTTCATTTGAAAATTTTCGGCAAATTGATGTTGGCGTTCGGGGGAATTGCGTTGATCTGTACGCTGGTCGGTGCTACGGGGCTTTTAAGCTTACAGAAGATCAACCGGCAACTTACCGATATTGCTAAAATTCACCTACCTGCTATCGACTCACTGCGGACCATTATGGAAGCGCAGAATGCCATCCGCTCGGTAGAACGCACAATTCTCCTGCCGACACTGGACCTGGAAGCGCGTCTTGCCGAACTGGGAAACCTTGAGAAAAACTGGGGCTTGGCAAACCAAGGGATGGAACGGTTTGAAACCATCCCTAAATCACCGGAGATTGCCGCGCTGTGGCAAGAGGCCAGAGAGAGTTGGGGACGCTGGGCTTTGCAACATACCCAGTTGGTCAATCTGGTTGCCCTGGTCAAAGACGATCAGGTGCAGAGGCTCGAATCGGAATTCAACAAACACTGGCATGACTACGATCTTTGGAAAATCGAGCTTGAACGATCCGTCTATCGCGGACTTCCCTTCACGGGGGAACTGGATCCGGAAAAGACCGGACTGGGGCAATGGCTCCACGCGGTTTCTCCAAAAACTCCGGAATTTACCGAGACGCTTCCCGACCTGACCGAATCGCACCACCAAATCCATCGAAAAGCAGCGCAAATTATCGAGGCCTTGCGCGCCGGGAATCCGGATGTGGCGAAAAATCTCTTCGAGAAGGAGTTCGTTCCCCAAGACGATGAAATGGGAGAAATTCTCGACTATCTCCTGATCATTCTGCAATCCAATATCGCCCTGATCAACTCGGCGGCCGATATCGGTTTCGGCAAGGATCAGGTCGCTTTTCAGGAAACCAGCGCGGCTCTGGAAACGTTGGCGAATCACTATCGCACCCAATCCGAACATGCTCAGCGCTCCGCCGACAGAATCGTCGTTACCGGATCGATCACGGTCCTTTTGGCATTGGTACTTGGCGGTCTTTTTGCCCTGGCTTGTGGATTCCTGATTGCGCAGAGTATTGCCCGCCCCCTGCGGGAAGCCTCGCAGATGCTCCTCGGCATGGAACAGGGCTGCATGAACGGGCAATTGCAAATGCAGCGGCGCGACGAGATCGGCTTGATGGCCCAGGCCATGAACTCGATGATCCGCAGCATGCAGCGTTTTCTCGGGGTGATTCAAAAAACCACCACCGGCGTAAAAACGAATGCCGCTGATCTGCAAAAGGTTTCGGCGATCATCAGCCAAGGGACCAGTCGACAGAACCGGGAAGGAAGCCTTGCTTTGACCGCCGTCGAAGAAATGGAACGGATTGCCGCCGATCTCAACAATCAGGTTGAATCCTTAACCGGCTCCCTCAACAACTCCTCCTCGTCCGCCCATGAGATGGCGAGCAGCATTTGCGACGGTTCGGAAATGGCGAACCGACTGTCCCTGGAAGTAGAAAGTATCACCACGGCCCTTCAGCAGATGAATGCCAGCATGGGTGACATCGCCAACGTACTCAAAGACTTTTCCGGGACATCTCAACAGTTTGCCGCCGTGGCCAACGAATTGGCGCTTTCAGGGGAGAGTGTCGGTCTCCTGGCCGTCGAATCGACTGCACTTGCCGACAAAGTTTCCGCATTGGCGGCAAGCAAGGGGGGGCCGGCCCTGGAGCGCATGATGGAAATTTCCCGAAACAACCGTGAAGCGGTTTCGGCCTACGGTCAACGCGTGATCCGTCTCGGCGAGAAATCCAAAAACATCGGCCAGGTTCTTGAGGTTATCCGCAACATGTCCGAACAGACGAATCTGCTTGCCCTGAACGCCGCCATTATTGCCGCTCAAGCCGGAGAGAATGGTCGAGGTTTCGCCGTGGTTGCCGAAGAGATCCGCGATTTATCGGAAAACACCAAAGACAGCATCGAGCAGATCGAGGACCTGATTGAGGCTGTTCAGCGCGAGGTGAAATCAACCGTCGATTCGATTACGCAGATCCATGCCGGGGCGGACAGCAGCATCGACGCGGCCCGGGAAGCTGATGCCATCCTCAAACAGGTTATCGACTGTTCATCGCACTCGTTGGAAAAGGCCCGGCAGATTGCCGAGGCCGCCAACATTCAAGTCGAGCGCAACCGTACCATGCATCAAGAAGCGGATCGTCACGCCAAGCAGATCCAAACGATCGAGCATACGGTAGATGAGCAGAACCGGGGAGCCGAAGCCGTCATCCAAGCAGTGGAAGAAGTTCGCGGCATCTCTTTGCAACTGCGAAACAGCACGCGCGAGCAAGCCAAAAGCAGTGCCGTCATTTCCCGAACCCTTTCCGAAACCCATGAATTTTCTGAAGGGATCAAACTGGCGGCGGATGCCATGGAAAAGAGCGCCCGCCAGGCGGTGCTCTCTCTGGCCAGTATCTCCGACGTTGCCGCGGACAACCTAAAGAGCGCGCAATCCCTCGAAAAAGTCATGGTTCGCTTGCAAGATCTCACCGAAGAAATCGTTCCGGAAATCGCACGCTACCAACTGCCTGAAGAAATGGAAAATTGAGTGCTTGTGACCGGAAGCCTTGGCCTTTTGTGCGGGCACGGTGTACATTTTGTGCATGGCGATGACGGAGAAACTCACGGAGCAGGATCGGCGCTTCTTTCAACTGGTCAGCGCGGCGGCCTTCAGCAACCCCTTCGGCGATGAACGGGAGGAGCTGGATCGGCAACTGGCCGGACTGACCGGCGCGCCCAAGGATAAGCTGCTGAAGGCGGTCATCGTCTCGGTCGAAGAGCGGGTGCGCGCCTTGGAACGGGCCGGCCGGGCCAATCTCGCCCTGTACGACGGGGAAGACCGCGAATGCCTGGCGCTGGGCCTGCTCTTCGAGCTGTTCCACCGCTACCTCAAGGCCTTCGACGAGCTGATCCAGCGGCAATCGCGCGAGGGTGACGACCCCTGCCCGGTCCCCTTTTCCGGCGAGCTGCTGGCCCGGCTGCGGGAGCACGGCTTCGGCGCCGAAGCGGCGCGCCATTACCTGGCCTTCTTTTATCAATTGCGCCGGGCCTTCTTCTTCATCGCGCAACTCATCGGCCGCAGCCCGTCGATGCGCGCCCTGCGCCGCGCCCTCTGGAACAACGTCTTCACCCACGACGCCCGCCGTTACGAAAAGCGGCTCTGGAACCGGATGGAGGATTTCTCGACGTTGCTGCTCGGCGAGACCGGAACCGGCAAGGGCGCGGCGGCGGCGGCCATCGGCCGCTCCGGCTACATCCCCTTCGACGAAAAACGCGGGCGCTTCGCCGAAAGCTTCACCCGCAATTTCATCTCCATTAATCTTTCCCAGTTCCCCGAGACGCTGATCGAATCGGAGCTCTTCGGCCACAAAAAAGGCGCCTTTACCGGCGCCGTCGATCATCATGTGGGGATTCTGGCCCGTTGCGTGCCGCACGGGGCGATCTTTCTCGACGAGATCGGCGACGTTTCGGTGCCGGTGCAGATCAAGCTGCTCAAGGTCTTGCAGGAGCGGACCTTCACCCCCGTCGGCAGCCACGACAACCTGCCCTTTCGCGGCCGAATCGTCGCCGCCACCAACCGCCCCCTCGATGAACTGCGCCGCGACGGCAATTTTCGTGACGATTTCTTTTACCGGCTCTGCTCCGACGTGATCGAGGTGCCGCCCTTGCGGCGACAGCTCGGCGAAGACCCAACCTCCCTCGACGCCTTGCTGCGCCATCTGCTGACGCGGATTCTCGGCGACGCCGACGAGGCCCTGGTGGCGGAGATCCGCCAGACCCTGAACCGGGATCTCCCCGCCGACTACCACTGGCCCGGCAACGTCCGCGAACTGGAGCAGGCGGCAAGGCGGGTGCTGCTGAACGGCCGCTACGGCGGCGACCCCTTCGCCCGGCCGGCGGAGGACGAAACCGCGCGGGAAGCGGGCGAGGCCGACGAGTTGACCGCCCAGCAGGTGCTGACCCGCCATTGCCGGCAACTTTATCGACGCTTCGGCACCTACGAGGAAGTAGCGCGCCGCGCCCGACTGGATCGGCGCACGGTGAAGAAATATCTTCAGGAAGATTGAGGGGATAGACCCCAAGGGCCACGCTGGGCCGCCGCGCGTTTTGAATACCGTGCAGGGCGGGAACGGGCCGAGCTTTAATCTTCGGGGCATGAGTGGCGAATCCATCGGCACCAAAATGGCACCGAGTTGTTGCCGTTTTGGCGCCGGCATGTTAATTTTGCAGCAGGTCAAACCATACACGGAGGTAGACATCATGGCTGCAAAGGTCGAAACACGCATTTCAGCGCGAGTACCCGAGCACGTTTACGAAACCCTCACCCGCGCGGCCGAATTATGCGGCGCGACGGTTAATCAATTCCTGGTTCAATCCGCGCTCGAGCGAGCGCGGACCGTGATCGAGGAGGAGAACCTGATTCGATTGGACGCGGAATCGGCGCGGCGGTTTTTCGATGCCATCGAGAACCCGCCGGCGCCGAACGAAAAATTGTTGGCCGCTTTCCGCACGCATAAGGAGCGGCGGTAAATGCCGAGCATCGAGCTTCTTTCGCGGGAACACGACCGCGAAGGCTTCAGTTGCGGCGAGCGGGAGCTGGACGAGTATCTCAAAAGAACCGCCCGCCAGCACAACGACAAAGGGATTGCCCGCACCTTCGTCCTGGTCGACACCGATGAACCGGAAAAAATCCTGGGCTTTTTCACGCTGACGAGCTGCGAGGTCGTGGCCGCCGAACTGCCGCCCGAATACGCGAAGAAATACCCGCGCAAAGCGCCCGCCGCCTAACTGGCCCGCTTGGCGGTGACGATGGATCGGCAGCGGCAAGGGCTCGGCGGCCTCATGATGGTCGATGCCATGCGGCGCACCCTGGCCGTCGCCGAAAACATCGGCATCATCGGTTTTTTAGTGGATGCGAAGAACCAGGGCGCCCGCGACTATTATGAGCAGTATGGCTTCATCGCCCTGCCCGACCATTCGCTCGCCCTCTTTTTGCCGCTGGCCACCCTGGCCGCGGCGGTGGAGGCGCTTGGCGGATGAGGGGGGCTGTTGTCCTGAGGCAAGAAAGGCCACCGCCGCAATGGGGGGTGGCCTTTTACTTATTGGAAATGACTCTGTGTCTTTAGGAAAATCGTCTTCAGTCGCATGGGCGGGGTGTACACCTCCATTAAAGAATGGTCGGCAAATCTCAAAATTTCAACTACGTTCGGTTTCCCCTGGTTATGTATACCGTCGGGATACATAGCCTTTGATTCCATACTGGACAACGATCTGTTGAGACTTGTTGAGCTGCAATGGCGTGGATGAGCTAATTGGCTGACGGCATTTGAACCAGTACCAGCCCTTTGTGTCCGATGTTCCAATAATCGAGCGGTCGAACAGATATTCAAGCAACTCGATTCCGCTGACGTCCTTGCAATGGTCCTCGATTATCGACAACGCTTGCGAGTAGGTTTGAGGAGTCTTTGACATCGCACTGAGAGCAATGAAGATTGTCTCCACTTGAATGTCACTAAAAAAGGACGAAAGCTCGCTCTTGACTTCCTTTGCGAGTTCCTCAGCGTAACTATCGACAAGCGCATTAATTTCGTGCCGCGATAAGGGAAATTTGAAGTTCCCGTTTTCCAAGGGCTTAAAGAACAAAAGTATGTCACGTGGCCGGAATAAGGTTTGATTAACAACATGCTTGAAACTAGATCGATCTGAAATGGATTGGCTAACCAGTGCGCTCCAAGGGTCCTTGCGTTCGCATTTGAGGCCAGACTTATCGAAGGCATAGATGATTCGGCGGTTGATGAACTTCTTTAAATTCAACTCGTCCTCATGATCAGGATTAGACACATATTCTTCCTGATACCAGTTGATTCTGGATGAGTATGATGAGAACATCTTCGCTGAATCAGCATAACGCGAGGCCAAGTAAGACTCGATGTCGTCTCGGAGAAGAATGACGGCTTTGGCTCGTATGCTTTTCTTGCCAAAAATATCGTTGTTCACGCGACGACAGGCACGAATCAGGCTGATTAGAGAATCGGCAGAGGCTTGGTTAGCGGCACTGAACCAAACGTCAAGATCGTCAAAGAACAGCACATAAGCATTGCCGTTGCTGCGTTCTGTTGAGGTGCACAGTACTTTGACTATGACTTCCTCAAGATGCGGTAGCAACTTGTAGTAAGGTGCGCGTTCTGATTTAATCTCAATATTCTTATTGAATGCCAAACGAAAGAACCGCTTGAACTGCTCGATGCTCACTTCAAAACCATGCTTTTCGATTAGCTCTTTAATCTCGAAGTCCTTGATATTGATGTATCCAGAGTTTTTTTGAAGGAACTGACGGAGTAGATCATATTCTTTTTTGTCCTGCATGGCTTCGTTATGCGCAAATAGCCGCAGGATGTTCGTGTAAATGAGCCACAGAAAGAAGCTCTCGCTATCGATTTCAACCCCAGCTTGCAGCCCCAGCTGAATTGCTTTTTCAATATGAAATTCGCTGGCCTTAATGAATTGAGCAAACAGATTGGGCTCGGTCTGTGATCGGGCGCAGACATACTCAGCAAATGCGCTTTTCCCCGCCCCCTTGCGACCAACGATCATGAACTTCTCCCCTGAGAGTTCAGGCAGCAAGTTGTGGAAGTCTTCGTAGACATCGACCAAGGACATCCTAGACTGAGCTGTCGATTCGGCCTCCGCCTCCGGGGCTCCAAGAAATACCTGGGGCCGCTGTGGCGTCGTAAAGAGCTTTTCAAACAACATCAGAATGATCCTCCTGTATGCATAAACTTTTTTAGCCTAAATCCTCATAAGATATGGTCGGCACCATGCCGGATAATTCGCCATTTCCGTTTTTCTATAAAATCGCCAAGATATTGAATTTGCCTTGAGTTTTCTTCTTGCTCCGGCATATGTCGGCATTTTATGCAAAGCGGGAGAAAACACCCCACCTTCCCCGCCGCGACGCAAAAAGCCACGTGACCGGTGGCCGGCCAGGTGGCTTTGGATTTTTCAACAATTATTCATTGCCGAACATCCCCTCGCTGCAAGACAAAAACAGAAAAACGAACTCTCCTCGAATAAATCCAATCGACCGAATTGTCAATTTCTTTTCGGCTCCTCCCCCGCCTCAAGCGACGCATTCTTCCGCCAGTTTGCGCAAGGCCCGCAGATCCAGCTTGCCGCTGCCCAGCAGCGGCAGCTCGGCAACCTTGACGAAATGTTCCGGTTGCGGCCGCCACAGGTTGGGCAGGTCGCTTTCTTT
>DIVU01000069.1 GCA_002423365.1 Desulfuromonadaceae bacterium UBA6124
CGCCTTGTAGCGCCACTGGGCCCAGCGTCCCGAGTTGGAAACGCTCCCCTGTTTCTCCACGGAACTGGCGGCGGGGAGGAGGAAGACCTCGGTCTGGATCTCTTTCGGGTCGACGCCGGGGCGTTTCCAGAAGACGCTGGTATCCGTTTCCCAGAGATCGACCGCCACCATCCATTTGAGCTTGGCCAGCCCTTCGCCGATGGCCAGGGAGTCGGGACCGCCGACGATGGGGTTGGTGCCCATGCAGAAGAGACCGTCGAAGCCCCCCTGCTGAAGCCGGTCCATGAGCATGATGAAGGAGTAGTTGCCGCCGCGCTTGGGCAGGTAATCGAAGGCGAAGTCGTTGGCCGCCGTGGCCTGATCGCCCCACCAGGCCTTGAGCAGGCTGACGACATATTTGGGGGTGTTGCTCCACCAGTTGGCGCTCTTTTCGTCCGTCGCCTTGGGGGTGATCTTGGCCAGATAGTCGGCCAGGTCGAGGTCGGTGACTTCCGGCGACTTCAGGTAACCGGGAATGACGTGGTAGAGCAGGGCCATGTCCGTCGAGCCCTGGACGTTGGCCTCGCCACGCAGGGCGTTGATGCCGCCGCCGGCGATGCCGATGTTGCCGAGCAGCAGTTGCAGCATGGCGTAGGAACGCACGTTCTGGGTGCCGTAGGTGTGCTGGGTGGTGCCCATGGCGTACATGATGGTCGCCGCCTTGTCCGGGCGGGCGGTTTCGCACAGGGTCCGGGCGACGGCGGTGAAATCCTGGATCGCCGTGCCGGTGATCTCGCAGACCAGCTCCGGGGTGTACTCGGCGTAATGGGCCTTGAGCAACTGGTAGACGCAGCGCGGATCCTGCAGGCTCGGGTCGCGCAGCGGCCGGCCCTCGGCGTCGGTCTGGTACTTCCAGGTGTTCTTATCGTAGCTGAAGGTTTCCGGGGAATAGCCGGAGAAAATGCCGTCCGCGTAGGCGAAACCATCGTCGATGAGGAAGGAGGCGTTGGTGTAGTTGACGACGTAGTCCCGATGGACCAGGTCATTTTTCAGGGCGTGGTTGATGATGCCGCCGATAAAGGCGATATCGGTCCCCGGCCGCAACTGGGCGTAGATATCGGCCTTGGATGAAGTGCGGGTATAGCGGGGATCGACGGAAATGAGCTTGGCGCCGCGATCCATCGCCTTCTCCACATATTTGAAGGAGATCGGATGGTTCTCGGCGGGATTGGAGCCGATGCAGACGATGACGTCGGCATGCTGGATGTCGTTCCAGTGGTTGGTCATCGCGCCGCGACCGAAGGAGGCTGCCAGACCGGCAACCGTGGCGCTGTGTCATATTCGTGCCTGATGTTCGAGATAGGCAACGCCCATGGCCCGGGAGAATTTGCTCCACAGGTAACATTCCTCGCTGTCGAGGGCGGCGCCGCCAAGAAAGGCCATCCCCTCGTTGCGGTTGACGGTGTAGGTCTTGCCGTCGCGGGTTTCGGTCTTGACGAAGTGCTTGTCGCGGGAGTCCTTCATCAGCTCGGCGATGCGGTTCATCGTCCAGTCCCAGGACTTCTCTTCCCACTTGTCGCTGCCAGCGGCCCGATACTGCACCTTGCTCAACCGCCGTTCGTTGTTGGCCACCTGGAAGAGGGCGCTCCCCTTGGAGCAGAGCGCCCCCTGGTTGATGGGATGCTCGGGATCCCCCTCGATATTGACGATCTTGCCGTTTTTGGTGTGGACCAGCATGCCGCAGCCGACCGCGCAATAGGGGCAGACGGTGGTGCTCACCTGTAAGCCCTTGGTGCGCAGGTGCGGGGCGTCGGCGCTTGCCTTGGCTTTTTTGCCGCTCAGCGCCAGGGTGCCGGCGGCCAGTCCGCTTCCCTTGAGAAAGTTTCTTCGTGAAATACCCATGACCATCTCTCTCCTTGTGAATGTGTGCCCCAGTCATGAAGACAGGCTCATCATTCCTTGGCAACGCCCGTGCCAAGCCCTTCGCCCCTTTCGACAAACTGTGTTTTCTCAGTCAAAACAGCTAGTAACGTAAACGCTTTGGATGCCGTTGCGAGCGACTGACGAACCTGTCCGCCGGGTCGGGACGACCCAGTCGGGTCATCCTGACCCGACGTGTGCCCACGACGGCGGCGAAGAGGGCGGCCGTCGAGGAGGCCTTGCGCGGCATTGCCGGCGAAGGGAGAGTCCGTTTTCCGCAGGCCGGTGGGGGAGGGACACTTTTACCGTTGGGGATTGCCTTGGATTGTGGCGCTTTTTGCATGTATCATGGGCAAGCCGAGGCAAGGGAGGATTACATGGAAAATCGGATTCTGATCTGTGACGACGAAGAGGGGATGCTGCGCTACCTGGGGAAGATGGTCAAAACCTGGGGCTATGAGGTCGAGACCTTCACCAGTCCGACCCTCCTGGTCCGCCGTCTCGAAGAGACGGACGGGGGCGGCGACCTGCTTCTGCTCGACGTGAAGATGCCGGAGATGGACGGTATCGAGGCGACCGCACTCATCCGCGAGAAGGAAAAGGACATCGGAAGACACATCCCCATCATCGCCCTGACCGCGCATGCCATGAAGGGAGACCGGGATGTCTGTATCAAGGCGGGCATGGACGGCTATGTCTCCAAGCCCCTCAAGGCGGACGAGCTTATCGGAGTGATGGAGGAACTGATCAGGCCCCGGCCGGAGACTGGAGAGAAGCATTTTCCTGCCGATGACAAGACAGAGGGTGTTTTCGACAGGGAAC
>DIVU01000282.1 GCA_002423365.1 Desulfuromonadaceae bacterium UBA6124
AAATCATGAATAAAATCTTCGGCGGACCGGCCATCTTTCTCGACCGCTCCGACATCAATACCGACGAAATCATCCCGGCTAAGTATCTGACCGAGGTGACCAAGGAAGCCCTCCAGCCTTACATGCTCGAAGACCTCAAGCTCGAAGGTTTTGATCCCAAGGGGGAGAAACTGAAAAAGGCCCGGGTCGTGGTCAGCCGTGAAAATTTCGGCTGCGGTTCCTCTCGCGAGCACGCCCCCTGGGTCTTTGAGGTCAATGGCGTGCATACCATCATCGCCCAGAGCTACGCCCGCATCTTCCGTCAGAACACCTTTAACGGCGGCATGCTCGCCATCGAGCTGCCCAAGGCCGATCTCGACCGGCTCTTCGCCCTGGAAAAGGCTGGCGAGGTCACTATCAGTGTCGATCTCGACGGCCAGAAAGTCACCGCCGTCGCCGGCGGCAAAACCGAAACGTTCAGCTTTGAGATCAGCCCCTTCGACAAGGCGCTGGTGCAGGCCGGTGGTTGGGTCGAGTTCGCCGACGCCCGTTATTGATCTTTGCTGATTTGCTAGTAAAAGCCGCGAAGCCTGCTCCCATGATGGGGCAGGCTTCGTTATTTCAAGGGCGGGATTAATGGTACTGTTTGACTCTCCTGGTAAACTGTTGTAACAACAAAGTCAGGTTGAGTTTGTCCATCCCCATACCGGAGTTTCGGGAGGTACGGAGTTGACTGAAGAGAATGTCTTTTTTTTCCCGGTGGGGGATTTTTGCCGCCGCGACCTGATCACCTGCCCGGTGGAAGCGACGGTGGTCGACCTGGCGGCGATCATGCGGGAAAAGAATGTCTCCAGCATCATCGTTCGCGAAGGGGAGGCCCCCGTCGGCATCATCACCGACCGCGACCTGCGCAACAAGGTCGTCTCCCGGGGTAAGGACCCTGCCACCTTGACCGCCCGTGCGATCATGAGCGAACCGCTGATCACGGTTCCCGAAGAGAGCTATCTTTTCGATGTGGTCTGCATCATGTCCCGTCATCACATTCATCGGGTCGGCGTGGTTGACGGGGAAGGGCGTCTCTGCGGCATGGTTAATGAATCGGACATCCTGCGGGTCCAGACCCACTCACCCCAGTTGTTGCTGCGTGATCTGCAGATCGCCGAAAACCTGGAGGACCTGAAGAAGGTTTATCGGGGAATTCAGGGCCTGGTGGTTTTTTTGAGTCGTTCCGGGGTACGCACCAAGGATCTGATCAAACTGATCGCCAGTCTGAACGACAGCATCGTGCTGCGGCTCATTGAGTTGCTGCGGCGCGAGCGTTTTGTCGACCTGCCCGAAGGTTTTGTCTTCATGGTGCTCGGGAGCGAAGGGCGGGGGGAACAAACCCTCAGTACCGATCAGGATAACGCCATCATCTGTGCCGATGGCCTGGATGACAAGGCGCTGGGACGCATCGAGGCTTTTTCCCAGGCGTTGATCGACGGTCTCATTCAGATCGGGGTGCCCGAGTGCCCCGGCGGGATCATGGCTAAAAACCCCTTCTGGCGCCGGAGTCTGAAGGATTGGTCCGTCGCGCTGGATCAGTGGATCTCCGTCCCCAGCCCGGAAAATATTCTCAACTTCAGCATGTTCGCAGATATTCGCGGGGTCTGGGGGGACATGTCCCTGGTCGATTCCCTGAAGAGCGCCGTGATCCGGCGGGCGATGGAAGAAGACCTCTTCCTTTCGCGCATGGCGGCCAATGTCGTCCGTTTCGTCCCGCCCCTCGGCATGTTCGGCACCCTGAAAGTCGAAAAACAGGGGCCGTATCGCGGGCTGATCGATCTGAAAAAGGCCGGAATTTTCGCCATCACCGAGGGAGTCAAGGTCATGTGCCTGGCGCGCGGGCGCCTCGGCGGCGGCACCCGGGAAAAGATCCAGTGGCTTAAAGAGCAGGAAGTTCTGCCACCCAAGCAGGCCGACGATCTCGACGCGGCCTTCAGCCTGCTGGTTTTTTACCGGTTGCGCGGGCAGGTCGATTCCATCCGCGCCGGGTATGAACCGAACAACTATATCAATCCCGCCAAACTCAACCGTCTCGAATTAGGGAGGCTGCGGCTTTCCCTCGAAGTCGTCAAGTCTTTCCAGACGACCCTCAGTACTCATTTCCGTTTGAACATGCTGCGTAATTAAATCTACGAATCACATTTTCAGCAGGAGGTTGTCTTGTCCGAAAACGAAGATTTCAGTCAATATGCCCAAGGCCTGAGCAAGGTGCGCCAGCGGCGCTGGTACCTGTGGGGAGTGATTTTGATCTACATCCCGCTCATCTGGACGACCCTGACCATCACCCAGTCGGACCGGTCCACGGCCAAGGTTTTCGCCGTCTGGTTCGTCTTGGCCTGCATCGCCAGTTGTATTTCCGCCTTCGTCAAGTGCCCCCGCTGTGGCAATCTTTTTCACGTCAACGGGCTGATTCCCATGTATTTCCGCCGTTGCCTGCACTGCGGTCTGCCGCTCAACGCCGACAAAAAAAAACAGTAGATTCGGGAGCTTGTTAATAAGAGAGTGGTGCGGTAAACTAAGCACGCATTTAAATTCACTCATTCAGGAGGCCCCATGCATCGAAGTCGATCCCTTTTCAGTCTGTTTCTGGTCTGTTTTTTCGCCCTGGCCTGCGCCCCGGTCGCTCAGCAGGATGTCATTCTGAAATCCGTCGGCCAGCGCGCGCCGATCTTTTCCGCCGCCACCAGTCAGGGAACATTGTTCAATTACGACCTGGATTACTACGGCAAGCATCACCTGATCATGACCTTCTTCCCGGCGGCCTACACCCCCATCTGAACGGGGGAAATGGAGGGTCATCAGAGGAATCTCCATCTCTATGACCGCTTCAACGCCCGCGTGGTGGGCGTCAGCCGCAACGATGTCACTACCCTGAAATTCTGGTCCGACGAACTGGAACTGACCTTCCCCATCCTCTCCAACCCGGTGGGGCATATTGGCATGTGGTTTGGTGCCCTGCCTCCCGCTTATCCGATGTTTAGCCGCAAAACGGTCATCATCGACCGGCAGGGCGTCATCCGCTACATGCGCAACGGTACCCCGGATTTTCATGACATCCTCAAAACGCTGAAAAAACTCAACGCCGAGGAGGTGAAGTCATGATGCGCCTGTTGTTGCTTGCTACGGTCGCCTTGCTTCTGTGCGCCTGCGCCGCCCCCGCGCCGCCGGTGGTCGATCCCCTGGCCGCCCTGCGTCGGGCCGATGGTACCGTGGTCTGGCAGGAAGAATACGCTTTCCTGACGCCTCCGGCCCCTTGGTCGCTGGTTTCGCTGGATGAAGACGACTACAGCATCGCCTTCGCCAAGGAATGCAGCGACTACTTTCCCTGCCAGTCGACCCTGGCCTATGCCGAGGAACCCTTCGGTTATTCCGATGATTTCGACAAGCGCGCCAAGGAATTTTTCAAACGCTTCCTCTGGGCCAGCCGGGTCGTCTTTGACGAACCGCAACTGGAGCCCGCCACCTTCAACGGAAAACCGGCGCTCGTTGCCCGCGTTGAAGGGAAGGAGCGGGTCAAAGGGCAGAAGGTTGCGGCCAAGGTCGTCTTCGCCCGGCGCGGCGAGCGGGTGGTCGGTTTCTACTACACCCAATGGCGGCCGGAGCAGATCGCCTATGACCCGGTGGACGAACAGGCCTTCGACGCCTTCGTCGACTCCTTCAAATTCGTGAAACCCTCTTTTTACGAGCAGTTGTAGGATGCGGTGAGGCAAGGAACCGCATCAGGCTGAAGAATCCGAGCCGCCAGGTTAAAACGCAAAAAGGACCGCGACAATGCGGTCCTTTTTGCGTTTTAGAGGATTGTAGGATGCGGTGACGTAAGGAACCGCATCGAGGTGACTATTCCAGACAGTCGACAATCTGCGGCGCCAGGCCGATATAGCTCGCCGGGGTCATTTCCAGCAGTCGCGTTTTATCTTCGGCGGCCAGATCCAATCCATTGATGAAATCGCGGATGGTGGCGCGGTCGATGACGTTGCCCCGGGTCAACTCCTTGAGCTTCTCGTAGGGTTTTTCGATCCCCGCCTTGCGCATCACCGTCTGGATCGGCTCGGCCAGCACCTCCCAGGCCTGGTCCAGATCCTGGGCCAGCTTCTGTTCGTTGAGCTTGAGCTTGCCCATCCCTTTGAGGGTCGAGCGGTAGGCGAGGAGGCTGTAGCCGAAACCGACCCCCATGTTACGCAGCACCGTCGAGTCGGTGAGATCCCGCTGCAGGCGCGAGATCGGCAGCTTCTGCGACAGGTGGGTGAAAATGGCGTTGGCCAGGCCGCAGTTGCCTTCCGAGTTCTCGAAGTCGATGGGATTGACCTTGTGCGGCATGGTCGAGGAGCCGACCTCCCCCTTGACCGTTCTCTGGCCGAAGTAAGCCATGGAGATGTAGGTCCAGATGTCGCGGTTGAAATCAATGAGGATGGTGTTCCAGCGACAGAGGGCGTCGAAGAGCTCAGCCATGTAGTCGTGGGGCTCGATCTGGGTGGTGAAGAGGTTCTGGGTCAGCCCCAGGTCCTTCTCGATCACCCCTTCGGTCAGTTTCACCCAATCGACATCGGGGTAGGCCGAGAGGTGGGCGTTAAAGTTGCCGACGGCGCCGTTGAGTTTTCCGAGCAGCTCGACCTGGGCGATGTTGGCGCTTTGCTTGCGCAACCGCGCGGCGAAGACCGCCAACTCCTTGCCGATGGTCGTCGGCGAGGCGGTCTGCCCGTGGGTGCGGGCCAACATCGCCACATCCTTGAAGTCGACGGCCAGGCGGGCGATCCGGGAAACGATTTCCTCCTGTACTGGCAGCAGCGCGGCCAGGCCGTCCTTGAGCATCAGGGCGTGGGAAAGGTTGTTGATGTCTTCCGAGGTGCAGGCGAAGTGGATGAACTCGGAAAGCTCCTCCAGGCTGGTGCCGGCGATCTGCTCTTTCAGATAATATTCCACCGCCTTGACGTCGTGGTTGGTCACCGCCTCGATGGTCTTGATCTTCTCGGCCTCGGCCGGGGTGAAATCGGCGACGACGGCGCGCAACCGGGCCTCCTCCTCGGCGCTGACCGGGCGGCATTGGGGAATCCCCGGCTCGGCGCAGAGGGCCAGCAGCCACAGCACCTCAACCTTCACCCGGTTGCGCAGCAGCGCGTATTCGGAAAAACACTCCCCCAGTTCGGAAACTTTCGATGCATAGCGCCCGTCCAGCGGGCTGATGGCGGTAATCATAGGGATTCTCCTTGGAATTTTAATGCGTCGGGAATATATAGCCCAGCCCGAACCTGAGCGCAAGCCTTGAGGGAAGGATAGGGGAGGGGGAGGGCGGTTTTATCCTGCTTTCTCTTTTTGATCTCCCCCTTTTTTTATCGCCATAAAGACCCCGCCGACGATCAGGGTGCCGCCGATGAGGATGTTGGGGGTCAAGGGTTCGCCGAGGGCGAGGACGCCGGTGAGAGCGCCGACCAAGGGGATGCCGTAGAGGAGATGGTTGGTGAGGCCGACGCCGAGGGCGGGGATGGCCTGGTTCCACAGGTGATAGGCCAGGGCCGAGCAGAAGGCGCCGAGAAAAAAGACGCCGCCCCAGGCGGCGAGGGAAGGGTGGGGTAGAGGGAGCAGCCAGGCTTCGAAAAGTGCGCCAGGGAGCAACGTCAGGGTGCCGACGATCATGATGCGGAAGGTCAACAGCAGGTTGGGATAGCGGGCGGTGAGCCGGTCGGCGAGAAAGGTGTAGCCGACCCAGCTGGTGACGGCGGCAAGCATCAGCAGATCCCCCAACAGGGTCGCGTCCCCGTTGTCGGGTCCGACCAGCAAGGCGACCCCGGCCAGGGCGATGAGTAGACCGCCGATCACCGTGATTCGGGGACGGCGGCGGTGGATGAAGGCATTGACCGCTTCGGTGGTCAGGGGGATGGTGGCGACGATCAGGGCGCCGTGGGTGGCGGTGGTGTATTTGAGGCCGAAGTTTTCAAAGCCGAAGTAGACGGTGACGCCGATAAAGCCGAGCAGAAAGAGCGCCCCGCGATCCTCCCGGTCAATGACCGTATGGCGATGGCGGCGGGCCAGGGGCCAGATCAGCAGGCTGGCCAGCACGAAGCGCAGAAAGGCCAGGGTAAAAGGAGGAATCTCCTGCACGGTCACGCGGGTGACGGCGAAGGACATGCCCCAGACGCAGACGACGAAGAGTGCCGGTAGAAAGTGGCGCCAGGGAAAGGGTCCGGTGTTTGACATACTGTGGTGGTCGCTTCGTAAGGGGGGAGTCGATGTTTTGGGGGCGGCCATCGATAAATACTCTTTTTTTACTTTGGTCCAGCGACGAACATTTTCTCAAGGAGGCGCTGTCGTGTAAATGATCTTTGCGCTTCGTGAATATTTAATGCTTGGCCTTTGCCCGGCCGGGTCTTTACAATAGCCGCCGCGCATCCGATCCTTTCGCTTTGAACCACGGGAGTTTAACTTTGTCCGACACGTTGCCCACGACAACGATTACCGATCAGGATTTCCAGGGGCTGTTGCACCGCCTCGCCGGCAACCAGAGCGGCGATGGCCTCGAAACCCTGGTCATGGTTGTCGATTGGCTGCGTCCGAAAACCCCGCAGGGCAAGGATTGGGCTGAGAAGCGTATCGATTATCTCGCGG
>DIVU01000340.1:0-9734 GCA_002423365.1 Desulfuromonadaceae bacterium UBA6124
GGCGGCGAAGCGGAAGAGCGGCCGCAGCACCGCCGCCAACTCCGACGGCTGGCGATCGAGAAAGGCCCCGATTTGCTCCGGCGTGCGCAGGGCTTCGGGCAGTCGGCCGAGGACTTGGGCGAGGCGGTCGAGCCGGTCGGCGAGGGCCGCGTTTCCTCGCCCTTCGGTGGTCAGACCGAGCTGCCGGGGAAGATCCCGAAAAAACTTATCGTCCATCGCTGGCGCCGGTTGTAGCAATTGTTCGGCCAGGCGAGTCAAGGTCTGCTCGAGTTCGGGCGCGGTCGGGGCATTCGCCGGAGCGGCCGAAAGCCGGTTCCAGAATTGTTGGGCGGCTTCCCGCAGCACCGGGGCATCGGCAGGCGGCGGCGCGGCCAGCGTGCGCGCGGCCTCTTCCAGGCGTTGCAGCGGGGCGGCGGTCTGCCCGGCGAAGGGGCGCAGATAGCCACCCAGCGCTTGAGTGAATTCCCTGGACAGAGCCGCGGTCCGGGCGGCCTCGGGGGGCGCCGTTGGGGGCGCGGCGGGCGCCTGGGGCTGAGCGGGAGTTTCCGGCAGGGATTGGGCCAGTCGCAGCAGCGGCCGCAGCACGGCGCCCATGGCGGGTGGTGGGGCGGGTTGCGTAGCGGCGGTTCTGTTCCCGCTCAGTTGTTCCGGCAGTTCACGCAGGGAACGAAAGAGCGGTTCCAGGTGATTGGTCAACTCCTGGCGGAGCTGGGTGCGCCCCTGCTGAAGCTGGCCGAGGGCGTTTTTCAGCGTTTCGCGGGCGGCCTCGGTCTGCCCGGAGCCGAGTTGCGTTTCATGCATCATCCCCAGCCGCCGGGGGATCTCCCGCAGGGCCTGGCCGTCGAGTTCGCTGGGCGCCCGGCGCAGCAGGCTGAAGAGACGATCGAGGCCGTCGCGAGTCTTCTGGTCGAGGTTCTTGGCCCCCGGCTCCCGCCCCTCGATGAGGGCGGGCAGCAGGACCATGGGGTCGAGCTGCTTGTCGAGCAGATGCAGGGATTGGCCGAGGCGTTCAAGCAGGTTCGGGGGGATGAGGCGGAAGCCGAGGCGGTTATCGTTTTCCATCACCTGCAAATTGACCGTATCCCCGGTGCGCAAGGGGGTGCCGGTTTCCACCCAGAGCTTGCGCTCGCCGAAGTTGAGCAGCGCCTTTTCCTGTCCCCCCTCCTCGACCGTCGCCCGGATCATCTGGTGCAGCAGCAGGTCGTGCTGCCGCTCCTCCCGCGAGACCGGCGTGACGGCCGGGACTTCGTGCGGCATCAGGGGGACGGAGGTCGGGGGGATGATTTCCATCGTGAACCTGCTCTGGTCGGGGTTGGACGGCTGTGGAGCCGGAGATTGCGGCGCGGGATCTGTCCCTATCATCCTCAAAGTATCGCATTAATGCAAGTCCGCCTTGCCGCCTGAGAGCTTTTGCCTGGGTCGGACGGCCCTATCGGTGCTATGCTGCAGGCTCCCTTTGCGTGGAGCCCTCATGCCGGAAACGAATCTTCATCCCTTTCAGAAGCTCACCCCCAGCCTAGTCATGGATGCCGTGGAAAGCCTCGGCTTTCGCTGCGACTGCCGCACCTTCCCTCTGAACAGCTACGAAAACCGCGTCTATCAGGTCGGTATTGAGGATGATCAGCCCCTGATCGCCAAATTCTACCGGCCCCAGCGCTGGAGCGACGAACAGATTCGCGAAGAGCACCAGTTCTGTTTCGAGCTGGCCGAGCACGAACTGCCGGTGGTCGCGCCTTGGCGCGACGGCGCGAGGGAGAGCCTCTTTCATTTCGCCGATTTTCGGTTTTCCCTCTACCCGCGTAAAGGGGGGCACGCCCCGGAGCTGGACAATCTCGACAATCTGCTCATCCTCGGCCGGCTGCTCGGCCGCATTCACCGCATCGGCGCCCTACGGCCCTTCACCGAGCGGCCGCGTCTCGACTGCCAAAGCTTCGGCCGCGACAGCGCGGCGTTCATCGCCGAGCGCTTCATGCCGCCGGAATACCGCGCCAATTACCAGGCCATCACCGCCGACCTGCTCGACGCCGTCGACACCCTGCTGGCCGAGGTCGACGCCCGCTGCATCCGCACCCATGGCGACTGCCACGTCGGCAATATCCTCTGGCGCGACCAGGCGCCCCACTTCGTCGACTTCGACGATGCGCGCATGGCCCCGGCGGTGCAGGATCTGTGGATGATGCTCTCCGGCGACCGCCCCCGGCAGACCGCCCAACTTGCCGAACTGCTGGAAGGCTATGGCGAATTCAACGACTTCCGCCCCGCCGAGCTGCGCCTGATCGAAGCCCTGCGCAGCCTGCGGATGCTCCATTACAGCGCCTGGCTCGCCCGCCGCTGGGACGACCCCGCCTTTCCCGTCCACTTCCCCTGGTTCAACACCGTCCGCTACTGGGGGGAACACATCCTCCATCTGCGCGAACAACTCGCCGCGATCAACGAACCGCCGCTGCCGATGCCCTGAGGAATAAAAAAGGGGGCGGTCCGTTGCTGAACGGCCGCCCCCCTGTTGTACCTATCCCATCCGTATTTTTTTACAGCCTCTTGATTTCCTGATCGATATTGTCCAGTCGTGCCTTGTTCGAGGGATGCGAGCTGAGGAAACCGCCTTTGGCAGCCTGGATGCCTTCGAGGGTTTCGATGGAGCGGCGCATGGCGTAGGGGTCTTTTCCCCAGCGCTTGAGCGCCTTGACCGCGTAGGCGTCGGCTTCAAGTTCGTCCTGCTGGGAAAAATGGGCGTTGATGGCGGTCTGGCCAAGTTTTCCGAGAAGGGAAGACGAGACGTTGCCGATCACCCCGCCGGCCGAGACCAGCCCCTGAAAAGCGCTGTCGGTGAGAATCTGGGCGCGCATCTGGTTGTAGGAATGCTTCAGCTTGACATGCCCGACTTCGTGGGCGATGACCGCCAGTACCTGATCGTCGGGCATCACGTCCATGAGTCCCGAATAGACCCGAACGGTCCCGTCAGCCATGGCGAAGGCGTTGATGTCCTTGGCCAAATAGGCCTTGAAGTTGAGGTTCATGCCGTCGTAGTTGGTGAGGTTGCGGGTCAGGTTGCCGAGCCGTTGGCTATAGGGGCTGTTCGCCGGGGCGACCTGATTCTTGTTGTCCATTTCCTGGGCGGCCAGGGCCGAGGTTTGGCGTACGCTGTTTTCGTCGAGGGTGGTGGCCTGCAGGACGCCGGCGCCGACGGCGAACATGCTCTCGGCGGCGCAACCGCTCAGGGTCAAGGTCAACAGAAGTAATAGCGGGACGATTCTGAGCTTCATGATCGTTCTCCTTATCGCGTGGGAGGGTGCCGGAGGCCTTATAGGGTCCCCGGTTTTTGCAGCAGGAAGCTGGCGTAATCCTCCATGATGCGGCTGTCGGCGACGGTGCACCCGAGCTGGGTGTAACGGCGCTGGATGTCGAACTTGTCCTGCAAGGGGATGCCGGAGAGAAGCAGATGACCGCCGGGCCGGGTCAGTTCCACCAGCCGGTCGGCCAGGGGCAGGAGGATGTCGGCGTAGATGTTGGCCATGACCAGATCGAAAGGGCGCGTGGCGACGGCGGAGAGTTCGCCGCAGATGGTCAGAACCCGGTCTTCGAGGCCGTTGAGCCGGGCATTCTCGGCACAGGAGAGGGCCGCCGGCCATTCCAGGTCGAGAGCGATAATCGCGGCGGCGCCGAGACGGGCGGCGGCGAGGGCGAGGATGCCGGTGCCGGTGCCGAGGTCGAAGGCCCGGCAGCCTGCGATGTCGGGAATGCCCGTCAGCAGTTCCAGACAGGAGGCGGTCGTTTCGTGTTCGCCGGAACCGAAGGCCCCCTTGCGCCCGAGGATCAGCGGGATGCCGCAAGGGTCGGGGGTGGGAAAGCCGGCGGGGATGATGGTGAAAGCCCCCACCGGAAAGGGTTTGAAAATGCGGCCCGACATGCGTCCTCCTGATGAAAACCGTGAGTTTTTCTTAAAGCTCCGGCATCATAACAAAGGCGGCGGCAAAAGGCCAAAACGAAAAGGTTCGTCGCAGGGGGATGGGGAAACTGAAAGCGGCGCGTTTCCATTTAGAGGAGAACGCGCCGCTTTGTTGTCCTTGATCTATCGGATCATCAGCAGCAGGAAGAGCCCTGCTCGGGGGCGACGACGAAGCCTTTGCCGGACCAGTTATCCACGTAGTCGATCATCTGGTTCTCGGTGAAGGGCTCGATACTCTCTTCCATGAAGAGTTCGATGTTTCCGACCTTGGTGCCTTTTTCATTCTCTTTCGGCTCATCCAGAGCCAACCCCAGACGGGGTCCTCCTCAGCCAAAGCCCTGGAAAATGACGCGAACGGCCTTGCCCGGGCTCTTTTGCAACAGTTCTTGCAGCGCCTCGCGGGCGCTCTCGGTAATTTTCATGGCGACCTCCTTGTTGGTCCGTTTTGCATAACAATATGCGAATATAAGAATGATGTCAAGGTCCGCGCGTTTTTTGCACGGGATAAAGCAAAGCCCGGCTGCGCAAGCAGCCGGGCCCGATGAAACATGGGAAATCGTTCGTTTCTAGAAACGGTAGCCGAAGCCGAGATAGGCGTAGTAGGCCTTGCCGTCTTCGTCGCCGTAGACATAGCCTTCCTTGGAACGGAAGATGTCGTAGGTCGCCGAGGCCGAGGTGTAGAAGGCGTCGGTGAACTCGTAAGTGCCGCCCAGGGTGAACTGGTATTGCTGATAGGCGAGATCGGAATACTCGTCCACGGTGTTGTTCATCTCCCAGGTATCGTAGTTGACCGAGGCATAGGCGCCGGGGGCCTCAATGCCGGTTGCGGCCAGCGGCGTGGTCAGGTTGTTCTCCGGAGTTAACAGGGCCCGTTCGGTGAAATCCCAGTCCCAACTGCTCTTGGCCCGGTTGTAGGTAAAGCCGGCATTCATCTTCAATTTTTCAGTCGCCTGGTAATCCAGGTTGAGGGCGAGGGTGTGGACGTCGGTATTGTATTCAGCGGTGTTGCAGATCGAGCCAAACTGGCCCGACGAGACGTCGTTCGCTCAGCCATGGTACCAGCCGACACACATCTGGTTTTCCGTTTCCTGCTTGTTGAAGGTGTAGGCCATGGTCAGATTCATCTTGCCGTTCGGCGCATACCAGAGGCTGACGCCGGGAACATAGGTGGTCTGCTCGAACTCCACTGCGTCGTTTTCCGCCTGGCGCATCCGGGCGAAGAAGGTCGCCGCCTTGTTGGCGCTGATCGCCCAGGTGGTGGAGAGCTTCGCCTCGTGGACTTCATCGGGCAGGTTGGTCGATTCCAGTTGGCGGTTGGGGTAAACATCAGTCCAGTACCAGGTGTTGTCGGGGGTGGCCGCAGGCAACTGATCGCCGGGGGTATTCATCGCCGCCGTGTTGTAATACCAGAGGCCGGACCCCAAAGGATCCTGGATGCCGTCTCCCTGGGCGATGCCGACATGGGCGCCGGGCAGGGGATCGTCGATCTTCTGGAACTGATAGCTGAAATTGCCGGACAGGGCTTTGTTCAGCCGGGTTTTGACCGACGCCTTCAGGGTCTGGGTGTCGGTTTCCAGAAGCTCTTCCTCGTCGCGGTCTTCCTCATCGAATTCGTAGCCGAGACGCAAGGTAGTGCCCCGAGCCAGGCGGTAGACGAGATCGGCGCCGACTTCCTTGACCTTGCGGGCTTCCGCCGAATTCCATTCGTCGGTGTTGGTGTTCGGCCATGCGGCTGCCGCATTGGCGACATCCCGGGCCGGGTAATAGATCTCATTACCGTTGACATCGATGTCATACATGCTGCCGCGTAGGGACAGACGCAGATTTTTGCCGATTTTTGTGGCCAGTTTGCTGCCGACGGATTCGTACTCGCTCTTCAGGGCGTTGCCGTCGAGGAGCAGGTATTCCCCTTGCGTCGGGCTCTTCGAGCTTTCGATGTCGGATTTAACGTAGCTGGCGGTCAGGCTGGTGTCCTTGGGCAGGTCGATCCGGGCCTTGAGGGCGTGGCTGTCTTTTTCCGAATCGGGGGTGCGGCCGAAGGGGTAGTCGCCGTTTTCATACAGCATGTTGTAAGCGGTCGGGTTGGTGGCGTCTTCGTAGTAGCGGATGGGGGTGGACCCGCTTTCCGAGAAGCTGCGGGTCAGATACTCGTAGTCGACGGTCAGCAGCCCGAACTTGCCGGTGGCGCCGAAGACATAATCCTCGGTGACCTCGTCGATCTTCTTGCCCGTCGCGCTGACGTGGCAGCTGTCGCATTTGGTGACGCCGATGGCCTGCTCCAGTCCTTGACGTTTTTCGATGCGCATGCCGGCGTGGAAGACGACGTTGGGCAAGGAGGGGATGACCAGATCCGCTTCGCTCTTGAGTTCGCGGCGGGTCACCAGGTAGTCGTTGGACAGTTCTTCGGTGTACGCCTGAAGGGGATCGTAATTCAAGGTGCCGCCGCCGACACTTGCGCCGGCCGGGAGATTGGCGAAGATCTTGTCCGTGGTGACGCTGGGCTGGGAACCGCCAATGTCGTCACGCGCGGTGGCGCCCATCTGGTCGAGGGTTTCATGGTCCTTCCAGTGTTCCAGCACCTGGTAGTCGAGGCCGAGGCGGAAAATCCGGGCGGCATCGAGTTCGAGATTGAATTTCTGGTCACGGGGACCGTTGACATCCGCTTCGAGCTCAAAGGCCGAATGCTCGCCCATATCCCCTTCGACGAAGAGCTTGGGGGCGAAGCTGAGGCCATCTTCGGAGCGGCCCCGGACATATTCGTTGACACGGGCTGCGTTGTCCTTGGTGTTTATCCCGGTGGCGCCGACCTCCACCTGGCCGCCGAAGACTTTCTCTTCGGCTGAAGCCGTGGCGGCGGTCGACATCAAGGCCAGGACGGACAGCAATGTAAGCAGCCAATATAGGGGTTGCCTCATTTCTTCCTCCTTGAGTTAACGGGTCAGACCGCCGCCGCTGAGCGGCTGGGACGGATAATCGCTGCCGTGCACCACTTTGTGGCAGGAAGTGCACTTGGTGCCGAAGGATGTCTGGAACCCTTCCTGCCCATGCACATTGACGATGTCGGCAGTTGCCTGCTGGGCCGGCGTGGTCGCCGTCTGCCCAGGGGCGGGGACGGGCACTGTATAGTCTGATTGCCGCAGGATGTGGAAGTGGCCTTCGTGGCACTGCAGGCAGAGGAAAGGCTCGTTCTGCACCAGCAGGTTATTGGCGACCGAGCCGTGGGGATCGTGGCAGATGGTGCAGTCGTCCTCGACCGGGGCGTGTCCGAAGACGAAGGGCCCTTGATAACGGCTGTGGCAGTTGAGGCAGAGATCGTTTTTGCGCTCGTCGGTGAGCAACTCGCCGTGGGCGTTGTGGCAGCTGGAGCAGTTCATCTTCCCTTCCTTGATCGGATGGTGCGAGGGGAAGTTGCTCTGAGCCATCTGCTCCTGGTGGCAGCTGTAGCAGAGGGCCGGGTCTTCCTGCTTCAGGTTCGCTTTGAGCGGCTTTTCATGGCCGTGCATGGTGTGGCAGTCGCTGCAGCTCAGGTCGACCAGAGCATGTTCGCTGTGGGTCCAGTCCATGAGCTTGCCGCTGGTGTGGCAGAGGGCGCAGATTGCCGCCGACTCCTCGGCGGTGAGGGTCGCCGGGTTGAGGATCTTGTCCGTGTCCCCCTCCCCGTTGACGTGCAGGCTGCCGGGACCGTGGCAGGATTCGCAGCCCTTTTGGCCGCCCATGTACTCGAAATCGGCCAGGCGTCCGTGAATGTTGTGGGCCATGGCGGCGCCTTTGTCTTCATGACACTCGACGCAGGTTTCTTCCCCAACGTAAGTGGCGCCTTCGATGGTCGGCAGGGTCAGCAGCTTCTCGCGGATGGCACCGGTGGCACAGGCCCCCAGCAACAGCAACACGGGAAGCAGCCGCAGCAGCCATCGGGCGTGGTGTCGCGACGTGTTGGACATGAGTTCTCCTTTCACTCCTCTTTTGCGCTTGGCATCTTGTACCAATTCGGTTAATCGCCTCTTTTCTCTTTTCCTCCCAGGGATTCCACACCTCCTTTTACGGTATTCATTTCGCATTTTTTATCGGAAACACCATACTCAGCGGGGTTTTATCGGTAAAGCGAATGTTTCTAATGCCCCCTATTAGCGCAGCTTCTATGTTCTATTTATATATCTGTATTTATGTATGGATAAGGCACGGCTTTTGCTTTATAATTCGGGCCGAATTGATATAAATGGAAAATGAGAAGGGCGGGGGTGAGAATGGAAACACGTTACTTTCAGACTCTGGTCCAGGTCTGTGAAACGGGAAGTTTTTCCAAGGCCGCGGAGTCGTTGCATATTACCCAGTCGGCGGTCTCCCAGCGCATCAAGTTTCTCGAAGAAAACTATGGGCATCAGCTCTTCGACCGCAGCGGGACGCAGCTGGAGCCCACCGGCGCCGGACTGCTGGTGCTGGAAAAGGCCAGGGAGATTCTCGCCAAAGAGCGGGAACTAGTCGATCGCCTGAGCTCCTTCAAGGGAGAAAAACGCCTTTCGATCTGCTGCACGCCGACCTTCGGCATGGCCTATCTGCCGCGCATTCTCAGCGATTTCGTGCTGCGCAACGCCGACGTTCACGATCTCAAGTTCATTTTCAAGCAGCCGGCCGAGGCGATAGCCGGGGTACAAAACAAGGAATACGACCTGGCGGTGATCGAGTATTGCGATGGGATTCCGCCGGAATCCTTTGTCCTATATCCCCTCCCCGACGACGAGCTGGTCTTTATCAGTGCCCCGTCCATGGAACTTCCCGAAACGCCCATGGCGATCGAACGTCTGCTCGATTTTCCCATCTATGCCCGCCGCGACGGCTGCAGTTCGCGCAACCTGTTGCGGCAGAATCTCGCCAACCTGGGACATGACATCAACGATTTCAAACGGGTGGTGATTTCCGACGATCTGCGCCTGTGCATCGGTTCGGCGCTCGACGGCTGCGGCATCTCCTTCGTTTCGCGCAGCCTGGTGCGGGGCTACCTGCTCGACCACCGACTGCGCGCTCACTACGTCAAAGACTTCACCCATGTCCGTTCCCGCGCGGCTTTCCATCTCGCCGCACGCAGCGAGGACCCGCTGATCGGCAACTTTATCGCCAGCCTTCAGTCCCTTTTCAGTGACCGGGGGCGTCGGCACACGGACGGGTTGGCCCTTCCCTGACTTCGTTTTTCATACAGAAACAGCGACGCCGCGCACCGAATATCTCGGGCGCGGCGTCGCTGTTTTTTATGGGGGGATGATTGAGGAGGCTCAGCCATCCGTCTCGGCCAAAAAGGCGCGGATGACGGCGCAGGCTTCTTCGGCGGCGGCCTCGGCTTGCGGCAGGAGAGCGGCGATTTTGTCCAACTCCTGCTCGTTGGCGGCGGTTTCGAGCTGCTCGGCTCGATCCCGCAGACGCGGCGCACCGGCGTTGGCGGCGAGGCCGGTCAGGGAATGGGCGCGGCGCCCCAGGGTTTCGACATCCTCACGGAGCAGCGCCTCGCGCAGATGGTCCAGGCACTTCGGGACATCGTCGAGGAACCAGTGTAGCACTGAGCAGGCCAGTTCGCGGTCGTCCATCAGGCGATCGAGGAGATCGGCCGGGTCGAAGATCTCCGTCGAGGATGGGGTGACCCTTTCCCGCCTGACTTCGGCCTCCTCAGTTTCCGGCGACGCCGGCAGCCAACGGCGCAGCACCTGGGCCAGAGTCTGGCCGGAGACCGGTTTGGTCAGGTAGTCGTTCATTCCGGCGGCCAGGCAACGCTCCCGGTCGCCGCTCATGGCGTGGGCGG
>DIVU01000340.1:9740-10310 GCA_002423365.1 Desulfuromonadaceae bacterium UBA6124
CCAGGCCGTCCATCCCCGGCATCTGAATGTCCATCAGCACCAGGTCATAGTCTTGCCGTTCGAGGGCCGCCAGGGCCGCGCGACCGTTATCGACGGCGTCGGCGGCGAGCCCCAGGTTGCGCAGCAGGCCCAGGGCGACGCGCTGGTTGGTGGGGTTGTCCTCGGCGAGGAGAATTTTCGCTTGTCGCTGCCAAGGCGTGAAGGAATCCGCCGTCGGGCGTTCCCCCTCGGTAAGCTCCGCCACCGATTGCGCAGGTTCCGCCAGCAGGGCGGTGAACCAGAATTCCGACCCCTTGCCGGGAGAACTGACCACGCCGATGGAACCCTGCATCAGTTCCACCAACTCCCGGCAGATGGCCAGCCCCAGTCCGCTGCCGGGATGGCGGCGGGCGTTGCTTCCGTCAAGCTGCACGAATTTATCGAAGAGTCGCGGCAGTTGCTCCGAGGGGATGCCGATGCCGGTGTCACGCACGGAAAAACGCAGCAGGATGCCGCCGGCGGTGGTGGCGTCCGGGGTTACGCCAAGGCTGACCTCCCCCTGGTCGGTGAACTTGATGGCGTTGTCCAGCA